>JAVSLW010000018.1 GCA_039666455.1 Methanobacterium sp.
AAACCCAACCCTGGGAACACCAGAAGGAACAGAAATAATGATGGGAGACTCAGAAAAAGTAGGAGCAAGCACAGTGTCAATATGGTACACCGGACCACCAATAGATCTTGACCTTTTCAGCGATATAAAAGTCACAGGAACATTCAAAAGAAACTCAGACTACAAATACGGCCTATCAGACTACGTAATAGTAACTGACAAAGTAGAAGGAATTAAATAAAATTAAACAGGGAGTATGGTATAAAAACACTGGATAAATTAAAAATGGAAGGTTATTCAGCAAGTAATATAACTTTTTTGCTTTTTCCTTCACAATATTTGCATGATGAGCTCTAGGATTGTCTATAATCATTGCTTTACACATTGCTTTACAACATATAATATCCAATTCTCTTCCAAAGCTCACCACCAATCTCTTTAAATATCTCTTTAAATAACACGAAAATTTAATTCATTTTCTATCCAAATATACTTTTGAGATCACCTTATCATTTAACCTTAAAATTGGATTTGTATATTAATACAAAAATTACTTACAATAAGAAACTCAAACTTTTGATTAAAAATACAATTTTTATTTCCTTTAAGGATGTGATAAAATGACAGGTGAAAAAAATTTTAAAAAAGCTTTTTTTGGGGCAGGATGCTTCTAGGGAGTTGAAGAAGCATTTAGAACCACAAAAGGAGTGGTATCAACTGCAGTAGGATACATGGGAGGTCATACAGAAAATCCTACCTATGAAGACGTTTGTTCTGGTAAAACCGGTCATGCTGAAACTGTTGAAGTCACCTATGACCCTTCAGAAATTTCTTATGATGAACTGCTTAATATTTTCTGGAATATTCATGATCCAACAACTTTAAACCGTCAGGGGCCAGATATAGGAGAGCAATACAGATCTATTATTTTCTATTATAATGAAGAACAGGAAAAAGCTGCCAGGGCTTCAAAGGAAAAATTAAATAAATCAGGAATTTACAGACGAGACATTGTAACTGAAATAGTCCCTGCTCGAGAATTTAAGTTCTATGTGGCTGAAGATTATCACCAGCAGTACCTTAAAAAACGTGGGCAAAGCAGCTGTAGATTCTAAGCAGCTTAGCAAATCACGATACAGGTCTTTAAAATCCTTAAAATTTTAATTTGAAAGGTCTTGAGAAACATAGTTTAAGAAGCTCAATTTCAAATAGAAAAGATTATTAATTATATTAAATATAATATTAATTACATCCCTGCTTTCAATGCCTCCACAACACAGGGATGTACCCCTCCTTAATTTAGTAATACTAATTCTGGAACACTATATACATAACGCACTCCAGCTCAAAAAAATCTTAAAAACGTTATTACAGTAAAAAAATATATAATAAATGCAAATATCAAAAATAAAATTATTGTAACTTTAGTAAGCTTTAAAGCATCCAGTATCTTATCTGATTTTAAAGGATTCAAACTATCCCCAATTTCATAATATCCTACTTTTTTAAGTTTTATTCCAAGAGCACCGGCTGCAGCTGCCATTGAATAGCCTGAATTTGGACTATCTGGTTTTTTAGCATCTCTAATCATTATTTTATAGGAATTTCGCCAGTCCATACCTAAAAATAGAGCAGCGATTACCACCATTAATCCCGTGATTCTTGCAGGCAAATAATTCAATATATCATCCAGCTTTGCAGGGAACCATCCTATTTTAATTGTTTCATGTTTTTTGTAGCCCACCATGGCATCAAGTGTATTTACAGCTCTGTAGGCTACTGCTCCTGGGACCCCAAAAATAAAAGCATAAAAGAGGGGTGCTGTTACAGAGTCTGTAATGTTTTCTGTTAATGTTTCCACAGTAGCTGAAACAATTTCCTCGCTTGAAAGGTTAGTGGTGTCCCTGCTTACAAGATAGGACATGTTTTTTCTTGCAATATCAATACTGTGATCAACATCTTTTTTTATGTCATAAGCAGAACTGATAAGAACATTTATTGCAAATGTACTTGTCAAAATAACTGATGAAACTAAAATATAAAGAATATTATTTATTACTGATAATGAGATTAAGACGTATGTTGCAAGTGTAAAAATAATTACCAAAACAAGTGTCAATATTATTCCTGAGATTTTACTCCTGTAATTGATTAAATGCTGTTTTAGTATGTCTATTATTTTCCCCATCCACACTACAGGATGTATCTTAAAAGGGAGTTCGCCAAACAGGACATCTATGATTAAAGCAATCATTATGATGAGTAAAAAAGCTGGTTGAAAGTCCATGCTATCCCTTTAGTAAACTGATTCTCTATGATAAAAATAATTTAATTATTATCTCACTTAAAGTATAATATCTGGTAATCAACTATAAACAACTAAATATATTAAATGTTTTAAATCTAAAGTTAGAGTCAAAATTTTCATTTAAAACTGAATGGGTGTTAAAAATGTCAAAAATTGAAAATAAAGTTCAAAAATGGTTATCTGATGAGGGCCTTTTTAGACAGAAGGTCCCAGATGAAAATGCTAATTTCCATTTCATAATAAACTATCCTGAAGGCCACATTTTAGATGTGATTCAGCCTAAAGGAAAAGAAGATATGGTTTTAATAGCATGTGCTACCAATGTAAGTCCTGAACATCAAACAGAGATTAGAAAATTAAAATTAGAAAAAAAAGAGAACTTCATATGGGAATTCAGATTTCTCTTAAACAGTCAATTTGTTGATTTCCAGCTGCAGCATCCAGAAAATATACTTCAAAGTTTTCTAATTACAGATGAAATTTTTGAGGATGGTCTAAGCAAAGACAGGTTGATTTCAAGTGTAAAGAAGATCTTTCGCGCGAAACTTCAGGGAATATGGAAAATACAGATGGAATTTGGAGTATATGAAGAAGAAGCAAAAAGCATGGATCAGGATAACATGTATGTTTAAGTCATATAATAACATTTAAGACCATATAAGCCATGTTTAATTTTAGAATTGTATTTAACTATTATTTTTTAAAGTTTTTCACGGTATTTACAGCTCAAATGCTGTGGAATAAAGTGAGGTTGTACAGGGCAGTTATAAAAGTCAAGGGGTGCTCTGACATACTCCCACGACTAAAGCCCTCGAACATGAAAATGTTTAGGGCCCTCAAAATTCGGAGTCAGCAAAAACATAGTTTTTGTGGCGTCAAAACTTTCAGTTTTAACAGCTTTCAAAAATCAGAGATTTTTGATTGCCCGAAACTTCTACGAAGTTTCGCCGGCTTTCAAAAATGCTTTGTATTTTTGATGTTTGCAGAACAGAGTTCCGCAACCGCGAAAAATGAAAATTTTTCGCATGCCCCAAAAGATCGAAGATTTTTTGAGGGAATTTTGAGGCAGAGAAAACGAAAGTTTTCTCATGCATCAAACATGAAATGTTTGATGAAATGTCTGAAAGCCAAACACAGAGTGTTTGGATTGGAGAATATTTGATTTTTGAAAGTGGTGGACTTATCTCAGATCGTATAGAGATATATTTCAAGTGTAAATAAATATTCAATGAACCTATCTTGAAACTTGAGACCTAAACAAAAAGCAAGGGTAGAGCTTTCAAAAACTTTGTTTTTGAATACCGTAGGAAATTATATTTCTCCGGCCCCGAAAACAAGTTTTCGAAGGCCCGAAAAATCAGAGCTTCAGAGCTTTCGAAAATCGCAGATTTTCGATGTTCACAAACCTTCGGTTTTGTGGCCGCGAAATTTTTCAATTTTCACATGTCCACAAAATCATGGATTTTCGAGGGCTTTACCAGAAAAATATCCAAACTGGTGAAATATCTGGGACAGCCTTGTATTTCATGAAAAAGTTTCATCTGGAATGAACAAATTTTAAACTAAACTTTTTAATGTGTAATTTAAACCATTTAAACATTTGTGTTGTGGGTGTTAAATTTTTAGGTTCTATTAGAACAATATTGTCCTGTTAGGACAAAATTGTTCTGTTAGAACAAATTTTACGTTTTTATACAGCTTTAAAACCACAACCTTTATATGACATGATTTTACAGACCAAAAAATTGTAAGATAACAGGAAGTTATTTTACAGACAGAGAATTGTGAATATAAAGGATGCATGAATAGAATGAAGAAAATGATGGCAGTCTTGCTTGCGGTCCTTATTATAGGGACAACGCCAGCATTTGCTATACCACATGGTGAAACTGCCGATGCAATGGCAGTTAAAGGAAAAGGTACTGCTGAATTGGCAGTACAGATATTAGAAAATGGAAGCACCGGTACAGAATATAACAGTACCGTAAATACAGATTCAATAGAAAATAATGTTTCTGTGGCTTTAGAAAACGATTCAGATGCAGAAGTGCAGCTTTCGAATGATAGTTTAGAGAACAATGGCGTTTTTGTTTTAGAAAATGATACCACAGAAAACCTTACAATTCCACAAATAGATACAAGTGGAATTGTAATGCAGAGCAGTGATTTCAGTTGTGGACCGGCTGCACTTGCAACCGTCCTGAACAATCTTGGAGTCCATGCAACAGAGCAGGAACTGATAGTTCTTGCGGGCACAGATTCATCAGGGACAACAATGCACGGATTATCAGAAGCAGCGAAAGCAAAAGGTTTAAGTGCAACTGGTATGAAATTATCAGTTGATGATCTTAGACCCAACAACATTGTGCACATTATACTGGATGGCGAAGGCCATTACAGTGTAATCAGAGAAGTAAGTGAAAATAGTGTTTATCTTGCTGACCCAAGCCTTGGAAACATTGAAATGACCAGAGAAAAGTTTGCTGAAGTTTACACCGGCAATGCTCTGGTTATAACTGATCCCAACATGCAAGTTAATCAAACAGCAGAACAGGCTAATAACAGTACAGAAAATTTAACAGATACAGGTAGTATACAACCAGAAAATTTAACAGCTGAAGAAATGGAGAGTATTAAAGGACAGCAATTATCAGCCAGTGTACCAGCACCAGCCAGCATGCAACTGTCAGTAGAAGAGATGCAGAGTATCAGAGGAAAAGTTATTTGGAAAGTCATTGCAAAAGCTGCTGCAATAGGGGCAGTGGTTAGATTGGTGGAATATGTAGTAACCACCCCTAGGGACCAATTGAGCTGGGAAGGAGCTGGTAGAGCGGCGCTTTGGGGTGCAATAGAAGGTGCTGGTGTAATTATTGGAGCTCGTAAACTCCCAAGAAAGCCATCAAGGAGAAGAAGGTAAAAATAGATAGTATCTGCAGGGTTATCCTGCAAATACACTTTTTTACATGGAGTTGGAGGCGGATATTAAATGATAGAATTTATTATCATGAGGGGTTTTCTGTTTAGTATGGTGTTTTTAATGTTTACAGTTCTTATATATTATGGATGTAAGCTGCCCCTAAAAGAGTCTATTATAAGTGGGTTATTTATAGGGATTTTCTTTATGATTTCGGGAATTGCTTTTGAATATTATCAATTAATTACTGCAGGTATTATAACAGGAATTACAGTATCTTTATTGGTAATTGTTTATAGATACTATATATACAAGGCCTCCTTAAAGGATTCTATCATGTGGGGATTAATTGTGGGAATTATCGCTGCAATTGCATTTCCAATACTTAGATACTTGATTTTTTATTTGATTTGATAGCATAAATGAACGAAAAATGTTCCAAACCACAGGCATGATAGGCCGGCTATTAAAAGATATAAGGAATTGGATAGAATACGTAAGCGGCTTGAGAGAGGGCCCGATTGAGAGGGTTCGAGAGGGAAGTATCTGCAGAGGTAATAGTAGCAGCAGTGAAAGTAGCAATAGTAAAGGCAGTAAAATCATTATCATTAAGACAATAGGAACAATGAGTTTTGGAGCGTTACGACAACATATAGCTAGATATATACCGGAGTGGCTGAAGAGACATTGGAGATGGGCTGCAGGAGCGGCAGTCCATGCAGCAGTAGGTATTATGGAGTATAGGAACAATACTCCCGCTCACAAAAGGACCTATGAAGGGTATGCTTGGGCAGCGATTTCGGGTGCGTTGTTGAGGCTTATATAAATAGGGAGAATTAAAGGTGCGTTGTGGAATATTATGCTTAGGAGAAAGTAAGATTTAAGAAGAAAATAGAAGTATCTGCAGGATAGCCTGCAGCCGTCGAAAAAGGGTTCGTAAAATCGAAGATTTTACAGAACTGTCGGAAATCATGGATTTTCAGGCTTTGAAAACCTTTGGTTTTCAAAGATACATTTTTTTGGAGGATATTGAATGATGGGATATAGTATTTGGGATATTCTTTGGATTTGTTTTTCAATTTTACTTTTATTTTCCAGTTGTTCTTCTTACTTAGGTAAGGCTCCCTTAAAAAAGATTATTGCAGTTGAATTATTAGTCGTGATAGCCTTAATAGGAGTGTCATATCTTAGGAACTATCTACCATATCACATTGCCATTGGCGTATCTTACATTACACTGTTTTTATCAGTCTTTTTAGTTAGCAGATATTTAGCGAGGGAGTCCTTAAAAGAGTCTATTAAAGAGGGTTTATAGTTCTAATAGTTAGGAAATACAGCTACAGAAAGTGTAGATACACAGTTAAATGATACCACAGAAAACCTTACAATTCCACAAATAGATACCACTGGAATTGTGATGCAGTCAACTGATTACAGTTGCGGGCCAACTGCACTTGCAACAGTGCTGCAGAACATGGGTATAAACGCAACAGAAGGGGAACTTAAGGCTCTTGCAGGGACAGATTCGTCAGGGACAACAATGCACGGATTATCAGAGGCAGCGAAAGCAAAAGGTTTAAGTGCAGCTGGTATGAGATTATCAGTTGATGATCTTAAGCCCAACAACATTGTGCATATAATGCTGGATGGCGAAGGCCATTACAGTGTGGTAAGAGAAGTAACAGATACAAGCGTTTACCTTGCTGACCCATCACTTGGAAACATTGAAATGACCCGAGAAAAATTTGCTGAAATTTTCACCGGGAACGTGCTAGTGATAAGCGATCCTAACATGCAGGTTAATCAAACAGCAGAACAGGCTAATAACAGTACAGAAAATTTAACAGATCAAATAGATAATGTAACAAATCAAACCGATCAAATGCAAGACTTAACTAACTCAACAGATGCTAATGGTGCTACGGAACGAACAAACAACCAAGATAATGGGAATACAACATTAATAGGACCAGTAGCAAATGTAACAAATACTAATTCCACTAACTTGCTGACAAAAAACACCAACAATTTGACGAATGAGGAGATGCTGAATATTAAAGGAAAATCATGGCTTTTTCCATTATGGTTCGGTATTGAGATAGGTTATAGATATGCGACTCATAATAGATATGGAGCTGTAGATGGTTGGTGCTGGGCATCAGAACTAATTTCCGGTGCAGATATAAATAAGGATGGATGGGTTGGTGTACCTGATGAAGCGCGAAGATTTGGCGTGAATGGTGAAGGATACAGAGTTAAAGCGGCTTCAAAAATAAAGAAATCTAAGAAAAGAAAAAAATGATAATTGTAACTCCTATTTATTCTTTTTTTTAGAGAAAGGATATGAGATAATGGAAAGTTATAAAAAAGCGGTAATATTGTATGTAGTAATCTTTAGTTGTAGTTTGCTTATTTTAATAACAGTTAGCGAAGTTACCAGTAGGGTAATATTAGTTTTTTGGGTGCGGAATATTTGATATTAACAATTGGGATTATAATAATAATGTTTGCAGCTTCCATGATGAAAAAAATAATAAAAGATTTGATTCCTAAGGAAAAACGTTGAGAACTCTTCATAAAACTATTGCAAATTTCCCACAAACTTTAAAATGCCAAGAAAATTGCTGAAGTTTACACAGGCAATGCTCTGGTTATAACTGATCCCAACATGGCAGTTAATCAGATAGCAGAACAGGCTAACAATACAACAAGCATTATACAACCTGAAAATTTAACTGATAAAGAAATGGAGAGCATTAAAGGACAATCAACCGTAGCCAATCCAGAAAACAGCCAAATCCTGACCAGTGAAATGATGGAGAGTATTAGAGGACGATGGTGGGAAGAAGTCAGCAAGTGGGGAAGATATGCATGGGATCAGATTTCTGCTGCAGGAAGATATATAATGGACAATGCTCACAAAATTACTCCATTTATACCAGGAAGAGGAGGCACGTTTAATTGGACTGCAAACCATACTTCTAATGCTACTGGAAACTATACCCAGTTCAGTGGGAGTGTGACTGTTAATGCACAAACAAGAACTAAAAGAACTCGTGCGAGAAGACGTAGATAGATCCGGATGAAAAAGAGAGAAAAAAATTAAAAATTTGGGGGTTACATACCTCCATTCCAATTTTTTAGTGATAAATGGTGTATTTTATGCTTAAAATTAATAAATTTATAGTGATGGGAATAGTAACGATTATATTAACATTTTTTGCAGGTATCACTGGATTTTTTGAATTTATGTTTAATCATCAGGTTATAATCGAAAAATTTAATATTTTTATATATTTATATTCTACAGTTACGATGTTAGGAATTTGTTTAGGTATACTTTCCACATTTGTTAAAAGAAAAAGAAGGAGAAAAATCTTGTTTTATAGTTCCATAATAACTATAATACTTGGCGGGATTGCAGGGCAAGTGATCTGGGCTTCTAGGAATCCAGTAGAAATTACGAACCCTATATGGGAACCTGGACTTTTCATTCCAGCTTTGTCTAATAATTTATATTTGTCATTTGTAACAATTTTATCAGGCCCCACTATAATCTATCCTTATATCCTATTAAGTGCTATTGTAATTAATCTTAAATTAATAGCAGAATTTATAAGTTTTCATGGTTTTAAAGGTGTTATATTGTTGGTTGGATCATTTCATACATATCCTGAGTTTTATGCCATCTATTTAGCTGGCGTATCTGGTATTAGAATATCTTTAAAGTCTTTTAAAGCATACATATCTATAAGAAGAAATGGGATTAAAAACACTTTAAAAACTATTAAAGAGGCTATGATACATGAGCTTAAAAATACAATGCCCAGAATAATAATTCTATTAATAATTGCCGCACTTTTAGAAGAATTCTGGGGTCCATTCTGGATAAGTTACTGGCTACAACACATAGCATAACTGCAAATGAGTGTTATATTTATACACACTGATGAATATGGAACAAAACACAAAACCTTACAATTCCACAAATAGACACCAGTGGAATAGTGATGCAGTCAACAGATTACAGTTGCGGGCCAGCTGCACTTGCAACAGTGCTGCAGAACATAGGTATAAACAGTATAGAAGGGGATCTTAAGGTCCTCGCTGGCACAGACACATCAGGGACAACAATGCACGAATTATCAGAGGCAGCGAAAGCAAAAGGTTTAAGTGCAGCTGGTATGAGATTATCAGTTGATGATCTTAAACCCAACAACATTGTGCATATAATGCTGGATGGCGAAGGCCATTACAGTGTGGTAAGGGAAGTAACAGATACAAGCGTTTACCTTGCTGACCCATCACTTGGAAACATCGAAATGACCAGAGAAAAATTTGCTGAAATCTTCACTGGAAATGCTCTGGTAATAACTGATCCCAACGTACAGGCACAGGAAACAAGTAATTCTACACAAGCAACAGGAACTTCAGAGCAAGTAAGTAATGGAACAGACACAAATTTAAACAATAGAAATACAAATTCAGTGAGCGAGCCGGTAGATAGCAGTGCCACTTTGACTAAGGATGAAATGCAGAATATCAAAGGGATGTGGATTGGACCTGCAGGAGGTATTCTAGGATTCATTGTGAATGTTGCATGGAGAAGAGTAACTAAAGGTAAATATGGAGCTACAGATGTCTTGCTTTGGATGTCGGAACTAATTTGTGGTAAAGATTTTGATAATGATGGATGGATAGGAGTTCCACCCGAAGCACGAAGAGCAGGAGTAAATGGTAGTGGATATAGAGCTAAGAGTCGGCGCAGATAAAATATATTAATCTTTTTTATTTTTTTAATAAGGAGAATAAGAATGAAACCATATAGAAAAGCAGTGATATCGTATGTAATAATTTTTATTTGTAGTATGCTTATTTTATTTACAGCCAGTGCTGGCAACGTTAATTATCCTAATTTAAAATATTTTATAGTGACAATAGGATCCGTGATCATTATGATCTCAGCATCTTTTCTTAGAAAAATCATAGATGACTTGATTCCTAAGGAAAAACGTTGAAAAATCTACATAAAAATTATTGCAAACTTCCCACGAACCTTAAATACCAAGAAAATTTACAAAAATTTACTTCAGTCATCCCAGTATTAAGTGATCCTAATAATTCAACACAAGTTAATCAAACAGTACCAGTATACAATCAGAAAACAGCCAAACTTTGGCAGCTGAAACGATGCAAGATTATACGAGGAAAATGTGGAGTAAATAGAGTAACTCGGTACTGGTGGGGACAGAGAATTTATTTATGCAACACTACTACGCATAGCATTGTTAATGGTATGACTACCGTAGCTGGGCTTATAGGACTTCTTGGGGTTTCTAAGATAATAGCAGGAGCAATACTTCTCTGTGTAGGTGTATTGAGGCAGGTCAATATACATAACACAGGTGTGAGAGTCTGGATTGCATGGACGGGTCATGTAATCAGGATAGATGCTCAACGTCGCCACTAAAAAATTAACTATCTACTAAGCTATCAAGCATATACATCGCTTGCTTGATAGTTGAAAGTTCAATGAAATCCATACTGGACCTGCGCTTGTATAGTGGCCCTCAAGACAAACAGCAGGTAGATAAGCAATGCAGAAAATTCAACTACTGGTGAATGGTATTCAGTAATATTAAAACAGATAGATCTGTTGGAAGAGATTTTATTAGCAGGATTAACATTTTTATTTTAAAAATTTACACTTGAAATGTATGTGAATTTTTAAAACAAAACTTAAACAATTTTGTTCCCTGATTCACATTTTTAATTTCATGTAAGTAACAACTTAGAGAAAATATTCTAAATTCTTTTTACACTTGAAATGTTTGTCATTTTCCGATTTTTTATGAAGATTTTTAAATACACTTGAAATGGAGGTCTCCATAATGAATAAATTATTTTTAAAAAATCAGTATATTAACTTATTTATAGATCAAATGTTTTTATAACATACCTTTAAAAAATGCACATTCAATATACATTCAATATAGTTTAAACTAATTTAAATTTGTTTTTAAACGTCTTTATTTTGAAACATGTTTCACTAATTTTATTAAAAATATTTTTTACACTTGAAATGAATGTCTCATGCTTAAATGAAAATTTTTGTAAGACAAAGTTTTTTTACACTTGAAATATATGTCTTTTTCTCTCACTGATTTTAAAAGTGATTTTGTAAAAATACTTTAAAATGAGTATTTCATACTATTTTTTAATTTATAAATCTCCTTATGAGCAGGAGTGTTTGGTGTAAAGGGTATATCCAGTCAATAAAGCTAATTTATCAACTTAAAATGTTCATAACCACGGGGCTTTAATATTTCTTCTTCACCATCACTTTTAACTATTATCATTTTACCAGAAGATGTGACCTTCCCTATTTTGTAAAGAGGGATTATTGAACTGATTTCTTTTAAAGCATCTTTTTTAATAGTTAAAAGAAGTTCAAAGTCTTCTCCATAATATAACATAAATTCAAGTGGATTTTTACATGCTTTTTCAGCTATTTCAAGAACTGTTCCAGCTACAGGGATCATATCTTCATAAATGGTTATTCCAATGCCTTTAGTACTGGCGTTAACTAATTCTCCAATTTCGCTTGCAAGACCATCTGTTATATCCGTAGCAGAAGTTACAAACCCGCTTTTTGCAAGCAAAACTCCTTCTTTTGATTTTGCTTCAGGATTCAGTGCATGTTTTAATGCGAGATTTTTGTAATCTTCTTTTAAATCTTTTAATTTTATTTTATCATTGAATAAAACTTCAAAACCAGCAGCTGCAAGTCCAAGAGGTCCTGTAACAGCAACAATGTCTCCGGGACTGGCACCATCTTTCATTAAAACTTCATTTTTTCCTGCAATTCCCAAACAAGTTCCAGATATAGTTAGTTCACCTGATTCATTGGTATCTCCACCAATCAACATCATTTCATACCGGGAACATCCTCTTAAAATTCCATCAATTAACCTGTCAAAGTCATCAAGGGACATTTCTTTAGGTAAACCAACAGCAATGATAATTCCCAGTGGTTTAGCTCCCATAGCTGCTAAGTCACTCACATTTACTGTTACAACCTTTTCTCCAATCTGTTCAGGAGTCATTTCATCTGGAAAATGGACAGATTTAAATAAAATGTCTGAAGTTGCAACTAAATACTTATCTCCAAAATTAATTAGTGTTGCATCATCATTCAAGCTTTTAATTCCTAAATTATCAAAAAAGACGGAACTGATTATATTTAAACTGCTTTTTTTTAAAATCCGTTTTATGAGTTCCTTTTCTCCAATATCTGAAACTTTAGGGTGCATGTTAAAAACCAGCTTAGAGGGCGTCTGCCACTCTGTCACCGATTATATCTACTAGCCTTGGGTCAGCACCAAGAGGTTCAGTGTAGATAATTTCGCCTTCAAATTCAATTTCTTCGTCTTCTTCTTGATGGCTGTGTCCATGCCCATGACTGTGTGAATGTTTATGACCATTATCTAAACCAAGGATGTGTGGAATGTCCTGCTTTGTGTGAACACCATGAGCTAAAAAGACAGGTGTTACAATTATCTTCTGGACACCCTTTTTTGCTAAGCTATTTATTGCTGCAGGTATTGAGGGTTTGGACATATTCATAAAACCCACTTCTACAATATAATCAGAATTCTGTCTGTACATTTCACCGAGCTTGCTTACAATATCTTTTCCGTATGGAAGTCTGCTTCCATGACCAACAAGTAGTACACCTATTTTAGCAGTTTTTGAGTCTGAATTTGTATCCATATGATATCACTCCATCATCGCCTTCTTCCTTTATTTTTCTAAAGACCATTTCGACTTCATCACCTATATTAACATCTTCTACATTACAATCAACTATTTGGGTTGTTATTTTGGCTCCTTCATCAAGTTCAACTATTGCCACAACATATGGTGCAATAAGCTTGAAATCGTCAGTGGGGGTGTTTATAACAGAATAAGTATGGATTTTTCCCTCTCCCTTAAGTTGAATATCTTCTAATTTTCCTTTTCTTCTACATTCAGGGCATATAACTCTTTTTGGGAAAAATACAGTTCCGCAATGTGAACATTTTGAGCCTATGAGACTGTAACGCTGAGGTATATGACGCCATGCCCTTACTATATCTTTCATTATTATTTCCTCCCATATATTCCTCAAAATTTTGATTTTGATGGAAATAATTTAATTTTTTAGATGTTTAGTATGATCTATTTATAAATATCCATTTTTGCATGTTGATTTTTTATGTAATTAAATTTTTGGTTTTAAAATCATAAAATTTAATTCATTTTTATGAACAATTAACTTAGAAAACACAAAACACCATAATCTGTTATTCTATATAAATAGCAGGTTTATAAGGCATTGCATTTTTTGATTTGTTCTGCGGATCATAGGCGGGCTCTCTGTATACAATCACTTCAGCATCCACTTCTCTTGATAGATAATCCAGAGAATCTTTAATAATTGAATATTCATCAATTCTACCCACATATTTGATCCTGGTCACTTCTCTTGCTATTTTCTTTACAAATTGCACAATTTCTTTTTTATCGTCATGAATGTTTTGCTTTACAGATTCACCCATTATACGGCCTATATCCGGGCTCCTGATTTCTTTTGCAATTTCAAAGACTCTCCATTTCCATTCTGGTGCAATGTAAACATGTATTTTCTGAGGGTCAGTGTCAATAATCTTCTTTATTTCATTGATGTCATCTGCAAGTCCCTGCACAATTTCTTCAGCTTTTTGAATCTTTTCATCTATTAAATCAGCATCGTATTCAGGCCAGGGTGCAGCTGATGCAAATCCTTCCCCTTCAATACTGTTCCACATTTCTTCAGCGGTATGTGGAATAGATGGGGTTATCATCAGTATCCAGTTGCTTAAAACATATGTCAGAACATTTGAAATTTCTTCTCTTGAAGCAGAATCTTCTAATTCATACTCTATTCGGTGTAAATAGTGGTCAATATCTTTTTTAAACAGGAATAATGCTTCTTGAAGTGCTTTTCTTGTCTGGAATCCTTCAAGTGCTTCAGTTGTATTTTTAATTCGCATGTTAACCTGGCTTAAAAGCCATGCATTAACTGGTTTTTTAATTTCACCAGGCTGGAATGACTTTAATGATACTGGAGATCCTTTAATTTCTGCGACACGGTTAATAAATTCTTTAAACCAATCTAAACGCCTTTTAATTCCTTTTACCTCTTTTTCTCTCCAGTCAAAGTCCTGCCATGGCTCAGCTGAAGACATTAAAAAGAGCCTGACCACATCTGCTCCATGGGTTTCTATGGCGTCTTCAAGGAGTACAACGTTTCCTTTTGATGAGGACATTTTATGACCTTCAAGCAGGCCCATCCCAAATACTACCACTCCTTTTGGCCATTTATCCTCAGGGAATATGGCAGAATGGTGGAATATATGGAATGAAAGATGGTTTCCAACAAGATCCTTGGCTGAAAGCCTCCAGTTTAGAGGATACCAGTAATTGAATTCATTTTTAACTTCATCAAAAATTTCAGGAGATATATTACCAGAATACTTTCCTTCATCTAAATAAACATCATTAAAGAATGCATCGTCAAGATCATCAGGATTTAGTTCTTTCATATACTTTGAAATGGTATAATATGTCATGTAAATAGTTGAATCACTTAAAGGCTCTATTAACCATTGTTTATCCCATGGAAGTTTTGTTCCAAGACCTATTCTCCTTGAGCAGGCCCAATCTTCAAGCCAGTCAATATAATATTCCAGATTAGTCCTTACTTCTGGTGGAACTACCTGCTCCTGTCCCAGGCATTTTATTGCAAGCTTTTTCCATTCCTCATCAGAATATT
>JAVSLW010000019.1 GCA_039666455.1 Methanobacterium sp.
TAAGCAGGAAACTCGTGCTTTCCTTGAATCACAGATGATAACTGTTCCAATGCGTCTTAAAGAGGAAGCTGATGATTATAGATACATACCTGATCCTGATCTCCCTCCAATGATTGCAGAAGAGGAGTTAATTGAGGGAATTAGAGAAAATATGCCTGAACCCCCACATATAAGGGCAGAAAGATTCGTTAAAGACTACAATATTGAAGATGAATATGCGAAAGTCATAACATCAGAACTTGCGCTTGCAGATGCTTTTGAAGAAGTTTCAGAGCAAATAGAACCATCGTTTGCAGCAGTATGGATGAGGGATGATCTTAAAAGAGTTCTTAATTACAATAAAATGAGTTTTGATGAAAGTGGAATAACAGCAGCCAGTATAGTAGAGCTTTTAAATTTAATTAAAAGTAAAAAAGTAACTCCCAAAGCTGCAAAGAAAATAATTGAAAAAATGCCTAAAAATCCAGATTCTCCCGCTAAAATTGCAGAAGAAATGGGTTTAATTGGTGTAAGTGACCTGGAAAGCGTCATAAAAGCTATAAAACAGGCCATTGATGAAAATCCTCAGGCTGTTTCTGATTACCATGAAGGCAAAAAGGAGGCAATGAATTTTCTTATAGGGCAGGTGATGAGACTTACACGGGGTAAAGCTGATCCTGAAGAAACATCTAAACTTTTAAGAGAAGCTTTAGTTGGATAATGCCTGAAATAACTTATTTATTTTTTCATCCTCATTTTTAACCATAAATTTTTAAATTACCTTAAACAGATTAAAAATAGCAAAAATTTAATGACAATCAGGTCTTTAAATGGCAAAAAATATTTTAGACATGATTTTATGGCACCCTGAAATGGACATCAGAAAATGTAACATCACTTATATACATAGAGGTGCTCCAGGAAACCTTAAAAAAATTGTATGCAGCCGAATATCAAGTTTAGAACGTGGATTTTTAATATTAGATGATGAAACGCAAATTCCATGCCATAGAATTGTTAAAATAGAATATGATGACCAGATATTATGGAATAAATAGTTATATTTCATAATTAATATAAATAAGATAAGAGGACTTTAAATGAGTGGTTCAGCTCTTGTAAAGCATTATATGACAAAAGATGTAATTACGGTAACTCCAGATACCCCAAACGAAGAAGTGATTAAATTAATGAAAACAACTGGACACGATGGATTTCCAGTTAAAATAAACGGTGTAGTGATGGGGATGGTAACTACCTCTGATTTACTCTTAAAACCATGGAACCATTCGGTTAAAGATATTATGTCAACGGACATCGTTGTTGCTGACCAGGACATGACTATAAACGACGCAGCGCGTGTGATGTTTAGAATGGGAATATCAAGACTCCCGGTTATAGATAAAGACGAGAAGTTAGTGGGCATAATCACCAATACTGATATTGTGAGATCCCACATTGAAAGATCCACTCCAATGAAGGTTAATTACTTTAAAAAAACCCTGGAACAACTATATGGCATTAAAACCAGGCTTATGCGAATGAAAGTGCCCACAGAAAAACTCAGGCCAACTCAAAACAAGATATACGCTGATGAACTTCAAGGTAGGACATATGAACTTAAAAGAGGCCTTGCAGAGCCAACAATTACTGTAAAAAGTGGTGACCGATTTATTCTGGTGGATGGTCATCATAGAACTGTAGCCGCTTCCAAGCTTGGTTGTAAAGAAATTGACTCCTACATAATCGAATTAGAGAAAGATATTAAATTAGGACTGGAAAAAACTGCTGATAAAGAGGGAATTTACACCCTTAAGGATATTGATATTATTGATGATGCTCAACACCCTTTAATAGCCATAACTGGAACTTTAAAGAAAGAAAAATCACAGAAAAAACAGTGATTTGCAGGAGACCAGTAAATTGAAAGATAAAATAATAAGAGAAGTTTACAGTGTATTAGAGAATAGACGTGATAACCCTATTAATTCCTACACTTCTAAATTAATGAGTGATGATAAAAAGAAGGCTGAAGATAAAATCCTTGAAAAGATTGGTGAAGAAGCAGCAGAAGTTATAATTGCATCTAAAAATAATGAAAATATCGTATCTGAATCTGCTGATCTTATTTTTCACACTTTGCTTCTTCTTGCCTATAAAGGCGTTGATATTGATGAACTTTTTGATGAATTCGCGAGGAGACATAAATAAATTAACTTATATTTTGTTTGCTATTCAAATTAGTTTTTAATTGGAATTAGCACATTTAGTTGCTTTATAAGTAAATTACTCCGATTTCCTCTTCACTTCTTCCATAAACCTTTCCTTTATCTCTTCAGGTTCCATATCAATTACAGGAACGTCTGCATTTCCTGGCATAACTTTCATATGCACAAAAACTGGCCCTTTTACATCTAAAACTTCCTTGAAATCAATTTCTTCTTCAAAAACAAATGTATTTTTAAATCCTACCGATTTTGCAATTTCATGGAGATCAACCTTTGTC
Source organism: Methanobacterium sp. (assembly GCA_039666455.1). Lineage (NCBI taxonomy): Archaea > Methanobacteriati > Methanobacteriota > Methanobacteria > Methanobacteriales > Methanobacteriaceae > Methanobacterium > Methanobacterium sp. Next base: position 2,486 of record JAVSLW010000019.1, read on the forward strand.
GTGTAGGTGCACTGTGACCCTGTAGAGCCGTAGCATTGATTATCAAAAACAACGAGGATCAAATTTTGCGAATCCTGGCTGAAAATTGTTACCAGTGTTCCCATGTTCATAAGAATTGAGCCATCACCGTCAAAAACAACAACTTTTCTTTTCTGGGATAAAGCAAGACCAAGACCTATTGATGATGCCATTCCCATGGAACCAAGCATGTAGAAATGAATTGGAGAATCTTTAACTGCATACAATTCTCTGGATGGAAATCCAATGTTACATACAACTAATTCGTCCTCAAGACTTTCTGCTATTGTTTTTATGGCTTCAATACGTTCCATAATATCACTTTAAACTATTATTTCCAGAATGGAATCTCTAATAATATTCCTACTGGTGCTTCTCCTATTTCAGACAGTTTCCATGCATGGGGAATGATTTCCATAGCCTCTTCAGGGGTTTTAGGATTAAAATAAGTTATATTCAGGGCATCCAAAACTCCGGGTGTTGCTTTCCCCATAGGCACTTGAGCACTCATAAATTCGCCTTCAGTACCCCTATGGCTCATTATCATAAGTATGGGAATTCTGTAAAGTTCATATAGGGATGCAAGTACATTTACTGAATTTCCAAGCCCTGAATTCTGCATTAAAATTGCTGGATTCTTTCCACCAAAAAATGCACCTGCACAAATTCCAAATCCTTCTTCTTCACGTGTTACTGGAACATGGATTACATCAGGGTCGCAGTCTATCATTTCCATTACTTTACCCAGATTCACACAGGGTAAACTTACTACAAAGTCAATCCCTGCATTTTTCAATGATTTATAAACAGCTTCGCTACCTTCCACTTAACACACCTGATTAACAGTATTTTTGTAAAGTTAGGGAATTGTAAATTTTTAAGCTAAATAAATCCTTATTAAAAAAAATATCACTGCTAAAAAATGTTAGTCCCTGTAAGTTGCAAGAATTTTTTTGGTCCTTTCTACCACATTCCTCCCATAGTGATCATGCTCACCTGAAAGGTCGGTTTTTTCAAGGAATGCTTTAATTTCCTTCAGGATTTGTATTATTTGACGGTTTTTGGATTCAATGTCTGAAGTTTTCTCTCCCTGAAGTTTTTGTCCTCCTTCCATAAAACCTTCTGGAAAATACCAGTCTTTAAACCAGGTAAAACCATTTTCAAATAACCTGAATCCAAGGCGTGTTGTTGCTGGAGGAAATCCGGACTGTAATCCATACATTGTTTCTGCATCCTGTAAATATTCAATAAATATTCTTCCTGCTGGATCAAGGAAACTGGAAAAATGACTTATTAGCTCTTTCTCGTAAGTTGAATCAAAGTAGAAATGAATATCTCCGCCAATATCCAGCCGATTATGGATATTGAAAAGTTCAACCCAGGGGAGATAATGCGGCTTTCTGCCAAGAAATATTTTTGCAGAGAGAACATAATCTTCATTATTATCTTTTCTGATGTAGATATCCAGGTTGAATTCGTCGATGAATCTTCCTGCAGTGATCTTTTTGGCATAAATAGAAAAATCGCCTGCAGTAAATCCTTTTGCTAACTCTTTAATTGGATCTGTAATAGTATCATCCTATCACTATTAATACCTTATTTTGCAGCTTTAATCATTTACATAATCCCTATCTGGCTATTCTTCTTCTTTGCCTTCTAAATTACCAAGCCTTTCTTCAATATGCTTTATTCTTTTATTAGTAAACCCTCGAAACTCGTTGAAACGGCTTTCCAGTTCACCCACATCACGAGAAACTTTATTAAATTTTTTTTCAAGACCTGATATGTCTGATTTGGTGGCCAGTTCCCAGTCTTTAATAAGCTGGTCACTCTGTTCATTTAAAAATTCATCGATTCGTCTGGATAACACATCTGTACTTATTGGTACTTCTTTGACTTTTCCTCTTAATTTTTCACCCATTTCAGATACTTTTTCACTTACTCCGGCCATTCTTTCTCCTCCAGAGCTCTGGTTATTGTACTGTCCTGAAATACCTTCCCAAACACGGCTCCCACTATCAGAAATGCTTGACTTTACTCCTTTAAACCCTGTTCCTCCACTTCCTTTTATTTCCTGAATGTAGTAGTATAACAGTACAATTATTGCGCCTGCCAATACTAAAATTGCAAATAATTCCAGCGGCCCCATATTAACTCCTCCTTGTGGTTTCTTTAACCTTTTTATCAATATCCATTTCTTTCTTTTCCAGATCTTTCATTAATCTTTGAAGTTTTCCATATTCTGTCTTGGCTTCAAGTAGAGCAACTCTTTCACTTATTTCACTGTGGAGATATCCTACTTTATGCATGACATCAGAAGTATTTCTCCTTATTTTAGCAAGTTCTTCCTGTTGTTCCTTTGGAAGAGGTATGACATTTTCCATCATGCGTTTTGCTTCAAGATCCTTTTCTACAAGGGATATTTTCTTAAGTTCCACCTGTTTTTCAACGAGTGCCACATTATTTTGAGCTTCTCTGACTCTTCTCCATTGAGTAACAACAATTATTACTACAATTGCCACTAATACGCCTAAAATTATCAAAACAACATTATCTGAAATTGCTGTAGCAATATCAGCCATAATTTTCACCTTTTTTGTTTCTTTATAAGATTTCTTAATCCAGTTTTTAAAGCAACTATTAACTAATTTATATAATATATTAAATCTTAATATATATAAAATTGAAGTATTGAAATTTCTGGATAAACAGTAAACACCTGAAAGCTAAAAAAATCTGTTCTATATCTATTTTTCCTATTATTTAAAAAAATGTTAATTAATTATACCAATCCGATATAAAATAAATAAATAGAGAACTAATTTGACATGAAAAACAGTTTAATAAATTCACGTGATTATATGATTGAAAAATACAAAAAGGCCGGAGAAATATTATCAAAAGTTAGGAAAAAAGCAGTAGCCTATGTTAGGGAAGATATGAAATATTTGGAACTTGCAGAATTTGTGGAAAATGAGATTGTTGAAATGGGAGGAACTGTAGCCTTTCCCTGTAATATTTCAGTCAACGAAGTTACGGCACATTATACACCGCCTGCAGATGATGAAAAAGTATTTAAATCTGGAGATCTCGTTAAAATTGATTTAGGTGCACATGTAGATGGTTATATTGCAGATACGGCAATTAGTGTGCTAATTGGGGATGATATTCCTGAAGATGAGCTTGAAAAGCATGAAAACATGATAACAGCTTCCAAAGAAGGTCTTGATAATGCTTTAAGCACTGTAAAAGCAGGAGTTGAAATTGGGAAAGTTGGAGAGGAAATTGAAAAAGCCATAAAAAATAGAGGATTTAATTCGGTATCTAATTTAACTGGACACAGTATGGATCGCTGGATACTTCATTCTGGACTTTCAGTACCAAATATTAAAGAGAATAACTCCCATAAATTAGAAGAAGGAGACGTACTGGCTATAGAACCATTTGCAACCGATGGTATTGGAAGGGTCACCGACATGAACGAAGTTTACATATTCCGATACTTACAAGACAGGCCATTACGTTTGATTCATGCAAAAAGGGCATTGAAAATAATCAAAGAAGATTACAGGATTTTACCTTTTGCTAAACGATGGCTTCAAGGCAGGTTCAGTGAACACCATTTAAATGCAGCGATGCGGATGCTCATCTCATCAAGAGCTGTTTTTCCTTACCACGTGCTTCGTGAAAAAAGTAATGCTGTAGTTGCGCAGTCTGAGCATACTGTAATTGTGGAAAAAGATGGATGTTTTGTTATAACGGAATAGGGTGCTATTTTAGTTACTTTTTCCCTCACTATCTCTTCTGCAGCATCCACCACCAGATCCTGCATCAAAATCACTGAAGAAGTCACCGAAAGAATCAAAATTATCAAGTAAAGAAATATCTAAAAAATCAAAGCTTTTAGGATCTCCTTGATCATCCAAAAAATCAACGGGCACAGTATACATGTAATAATAGTAATAATCACTTGTTTTAGCTGCTGGTTTTATATATGATAACATTCTATTGAATTTTTTTATATCCTCAATATCATAAGTCTTTGTAAGAAGAATATGGGATCCCATAACAGATAAATATGCCTTTGCGCGTCCAAGGTCTTCTTTTATCCATTTATCAAGATACTTTGCTTCATTTAGAAGTTCCATTATCATTGATTTTAATTCCACCCCTTTATCAGTTAAGACATAGGTATTATATGGAAGAAGAGCTAACAGCATCTTTCTCTGCTTTATAAGATAACCTTTATCAACTAAATGGCCTCTTACGTATATATTTTTATAATCTGAAGATGTAAGTCGTTTAAAAAGTGTTTTTATAAATTCTTTTAGCTCCAATTCATTATTATCAATAATTCTCATTAAAATTTCTTCATGAGGCTTAAAATCTGATTTATATGACTTATTAATGCTTATAAATGTAGTTTTATAGTTATTTTTTGAAAACCGAGACTCAAAATACTCCATGTTCACATTAAGCGCTTTTTTTAAAATAAGATCCATCAAAGTTAGCTTTATCATCTCAGTTCCATTAGAATCTGGAGATGTTATTATTAAAGATTCTGCAGGAGTTAAATCCAAAGATTCCATTTATACAAACTCCAATTAGCATTTAAAACAACAATTTAGTTTTTAATTAACTTTAAAGCTGCTTTTATCTTCTTATTACCTTCATTATCATTAATTTCATGATATAAAATCTCTGCCTGCTTCCAGTATTTCATTGCAGTACTTATTTTACCTTCTTCTCCATATATATGGCCAATATTGTATAATGCCTCTGCAGCATCGGCTTTATTATTTATATTAATGGAATATTCATAAGCTCTGTTAAAATAAATTAATGCCCTTTCTGGATTATTCTGGCGCATATTCATTGTTCCTTTGAGCATAAAATTAGATATCTTTGTTTTTCTTTCATTTGCACGTATTCTGTGATATAATAAGATAATGCCGCCATAGGCAAGAAACATAGCTCCTAAAAGTATAAGTGCGTCCATTTTAATCATATATGAGTATTATGCTTTGAAATAAAAGCTTATTTTCAAAAAATAAAAAGTGGTAGGAATAATTCCTACTTTTCAGTTCTTTGCTTAGTAATTTGCAAGTGGGTCTTCTTTTTCTGTACTTGCTTTGTATGGGACAGGTAATCCCATTGCTATCCGGTCATCGATTGTTTTCTGGTTTTTGGTTTTTTTATCTGTTGCAAGTTTTTCAAGTAATCCCATGCCAGGTTTTACGTTCTCCATAGGTTTGGTTTCAATTAAACCTGCATCAACAGCTAATTTGAATACACTTTCACCGGCATCAGTACGTGTAAGTACTGTTGACCAGCCGTCTGGTGAACCTACAGAACCTGTTGAAACATCTGCTAATTCTGCAACGTAGTCAAGACAGACATTACATCCGTTTTGTTCGTATCCGTGTGTTTCTTTAAGTGGGATGCTTAATTCTTCATCTGCTGTGTATACCCAGAATTTACCTTTACCTATATCCATTTTTTCAACCAGATCTGGGCTAACTCCCATTTTTTCTGATATGAATGTTCGGAGTGATTCAAATGGGAAGTTTTCCATGCAGTAAACACCAATTAGAAGTGCAATTTTGTCTGCAACAAATCTTACCCCAAATGGATATGATTGCATCTTTCTTATACCCATGGTTTGACATGGAATTGCAACAGTACCTACTTTTTCAAGACCATATTGCCTTACAGCTTCTTTTAGTGCCCACACATTCGGTGAAAACGTGTATTTAGTGCCTGCTGCCGCTAAAATTTCATCAGAGGTCATAGCAACCATTGGTTCTGGTTTCCACATATTTTTTCCAGGTCCTGCTACAACTGCACCGTCTATAATTTTTTCATCAAGAGCAAAAGATAGGAGTGCTGTTACTATTCCTCCGTCCTGTGAAATTTTCTGGATCTGTTTATCAGTTGATCTTGCAGAAAGTGCTTCTTTATATGTTCCTAATACCATTTTTAAGCCCCCTATAATCCTGTATCCTTTTTAATTCTTTCCATTGGCCACCAGCTTCTTGGACACTGGATGTAACATACACCGCATTTTACGCATCTATCACTGTTTAACTCTGGTCTTCCATCAGTCATGTCTAATGCACGGGTCTGACAGGCCATTGCGCATGTTCCACACCCAATACACAGTGCCTGATTCACGATTTTAAGTTGAAGATCACATCCACATGCTTCTGTGTAACCTACAAGATCCATCATTGGTTGCAGGTAGTCCATATCATTGTTTAAAACAGCTACAACTGTCTTAGCAATTATTTCTGGTGATGGCGGGCATCCTGGAATTGATAAATCCACATTCACTACATCTGCTATTGGTACAAATGATTCATGAGCTGGTTGTGCCTGCTGTCCACCCCTGGAGTATCTGGTGAAACATCCTGTTGCAGCACAGGACCCAAATGCTACTACTAATCCTGCTTTTTCACGAACTTCTTTTATTTCGTGTAAACTGTGTTCGTCCTGCAGACAAACTGACCCTTCTACTAATGCTATATCCATTTCTGGTATGTCCCATCGGTCAACCAGTGTCTGTCCATATACTATATCTACCATTTCAGTAAGTAAAGGTGCTAAAATGTCATAATTTTCGCTTAATGACATAACATCTCCGGTACATCCGCTTAAATGGATGTAACCTATTTTTGGTTTCGGTTTTTCTTCAGCCACTTTTTCAACCTCCTCTTTCGAAACTACTTCTCCTGCATCAGATGGCTTTGATTCCATTCCTAAAAATTCTTTAATTCGGGCTAACATATGCTAAACCCCTATTTCTTTTAAAATGATTTTAATGGCCCTGGGAACTGCTTCCTCCACACTTTCAGTTAACCCCATTTTTACATCGGGTGCAGAGACAGATTCTGGCTGGCATCCAATTACGAAAACTTCGCATTTTTTACTTAGCTCATGCAGTGGTTCTTCTACAGACCATGAGTGAGCATCGTCGTACCGTCCCCTTGGAAGCTCTGTTACCTCAAATCTTCGCACTGTTCCAGGTTCTGCGCCTGAATTAACCACATCCACCACTATAAGTTTCTTCCATGATTCGTGAGGAAGAGAGAATATGAAATGTGGTGCGCTGGTCCCTGCATCTACAAGCATTGTGTTTTCTGGAAGTTCATGTTCCTTGAAATATTCCTGTAAGGTCTCAATTACTCTTGGTCCAAATCCGTCATCTTCAAACAGGACATTTCCACAGCCAACTACTAAAATCTCCGCGTCGTATGGCATTTTTATTCCCTATAATCTGACCATTTTGCTTTTTATGACACTCTTGTCCTCATCATCAATTACAATCATATGGGTAGCACATGAAAGACAAGGGTCGTATCCTCTAATTACATGAGGGCCGTACTCGTGGTGGAATCCTTCAGTTGCAGGGCCCATGGTTGGAATGTTCCAGGTTGTAGGGACTAAAGCACTGTAGAATTCAGTTTTGCCGTTTTCACCTACTTGGGCCATGTGCACGTCCATTCCCCTTGGACCTTCAATTGCACCGATTCCAAGCTTACCAGTACCTCTAACATCAAAGTTACCCACATTAGCAGGTGCTGATGTGTTGAGTTCATCCAGTATGGCTATTGCTCTTGAAAGAGCAGTTTTCATTTCCATTGCTCTGGCTACATGTTGAGCCACTGTACCTTTTCCAGAGAATCCTCCGTATTTAACAGCTCTTGCCCTTGGACCTACTTCTATGTTTACACCATCGTAGAGAGGAATGGTTGAACATGCTTTTTTGCCGATTTCAGGATCTTTGTACCATCTTTCAGGCATCATTTCAGTGAATCTGTCTAAATCAAAATTATCCCTGTTACCATAGACTATGTCTGTAGCAATTGTTGGCTGGTCATGAACACCCAATCCTTTTGGCAGATCTTTATCTGCAACTAAACCCACAATAAGGTCTACGTGCTCATCTACTTTTGGTTGAAGTGCTTTTAATCTTGCGTATAACCTTTTTCTTGCAAGTTCAGATATGTTTTTAGCAACCCCACCAATCCTGATGTCAGATGGGTGTATACCTTCTCCACCAACTATATCCACTACGTACTGGGCAGTTTTTCTTATTTCAGAAACAGAGTTTACCGCAGCAGCAAACAGGTTTTCAGGTACAAAATCAGGAGCTATAAGAAAATGGTGTATAGCATGACTGTTTACGTGGTGAGCCGCAATAACAAGTTCCCTTAAGAGTTTACCTGCTTTTGGCGGTTCTATACCTAATGAATCATCCATAGCTTCCACACATGCTAAAGTATGAGGTATAGGACAGACACCACAGATCCTTTGCACGATTACTGGTGCAGTTTCTGGAGATTTGCCTGTTACTATTTTTTCCAGCCCTCTGACAGGAGTAATACTAAAGTATCGCCCCTTAGTTACTATTCCCTCATCATCGACTTCCATGACCAATTCTGCGTGTCCTTCCTGTCGTGATGTTGGCGATATGACAATCTTTTCGCTCAAATGTATCACCTCTTGTTTTTAAAAATATATGATTATCAATATTTCAATTTATTATCTTTAATAATAAGCTTTTCTTTGAAAAAAAAAATGAAAAATATATATATGATGAATAACCAATTATATAGTTTCAGATTAAAAATTCATAAAAGCTCTTTGCTTTTTCAAAACACTCCTTTTAATTCAGGTAAGATGCGTAAATATAATAACTTAAATGATCATATCAATAATATGTTCATTAAATTAATAACTCCAATTTGAGACAGTCAGTAAAAGAGGTGAACCAAATGGTTAATACAAAGATCCTGATATCTGTTATTATTGTAGCCTTAATAGGGGCTGCAGCAGCAGGTTATCAGATTTCATCAACTACTCCCGGACTATGGCAGCCTACTAATCCTGCCAATCCACAAGAACAACAATCTCCAGGCCAGAGCAGTCAGCAGTCTATACAAACTCAAGGTGAAACCCAAGGAGGAACTTCTGGAGGGAGCCAAAGTGGAAATGGAGGTAGTAATGTGAAAATAACACCAGATCAGGCTAAATCTATAGCCCAAAAATCAATAGAAGAGCCTGGTGTTACAGCAGGTACTCCGGAATTAATAACAAGAGACGGGACTAAAATTTACATTGTTCCAGTCATGGACAACAGTAAGCAGGTCGGAGAATTTGAGATAGATGCTCAAACTGGCAAGATTATTGGAGGTGCAGGAGGTGCACCATAGATGGTTGAAATGGTTGTAACCGAAGTTGAATGCTGTAAAATAATCTCTAAAGACGTTAAAGATGCAATAGTACTGGAAGGATCACCAGAATTAGGTCTTATAGGCAATATAGTAGGATGGCTTTTAGTTGAAGAGCTTAATATGGAGCAAATAGGATATATTGACTCCAAATATTTCCCCCCACTTGCGGTACTGTATAAAGGAAAGGCTATTCATCCATTCAGAGTATATGCAACTGATGGAATTGTAATGTTCCTTTCAGACTTCATTATTCCGCCAAATGTTACTTACGATATGACCAATGCAATAGTAGACTGGATGAACAGAAACAACAGTAAAGAAATCATTACATTCAACAGCATAGTAGTAAAAGGGAAAACTCAGGGAGTTGCAGGTGTAGCAAACTCAGATCAATCCCTGGAAAGACTTGGAAAGTTAAATGTACCCATATTACCCTTTGGAAATATAGCAGGGCTATCAGGTACACTACTTACAAGGAGCATACAAAAAGGCATACCGGGGTCCTGCTTATTTGCAGAGGTATTAAGTCCATATCCTGATCCAAGAGCAGCTGCAAATGTGATCAATGTTTTAAATAAAATGATAGGTACAGAAGTTAATGCAGAACCCCTCATAAAAGAAGCTGAAGAGATAGAATCAAGGCTCCAGGAATTATCTCAACATGTCCAGAGTGAACCAGGATCACAGATGTATATATAAAGACTTGAAAAACGGAATCCTAAATATAAAGAGATTCTGATTCACTTAATTTTTTAAGGGGTTTTGTTAACGTTTGCTTTATATACTAGTTTTTACTAACCTATTAATTACCAGTTTTAAGCCATGTAAATGTGGGCCCGTAGCCTAGCTGGATAGGGCGTCGGACTTCTAATCCGAAGGTCCCGGGTTCAAATCCCGGCGGGTCCGCTCATCCACTCAAAAATGCTTTGCAATTTTTGGTGCCTGCAAAAACAAAGTTTTTGCAGCCGAGGAAACGCAGTTTCCTACGGCCCTCGAAAATTCTATGAATTTTCGAGCGGTTGATCAAAAAATATCCTCGTTTCGCTCGGACGAAAGCAAAAAAGCGAACTTATTTATTTTAAAATATTTCAAACAGTTTTAATATCAAACTTTATAAATCATGCATAACAAAACATTTTTGAATAAATGTGGGCCCGTAGCCTAGCCAGGATAGGGCATCAGACTCCTAATCTGAGGGTCCCGGGTTCAAATCCCGGCGGGTCCGCTAAACGCTCAAAATTCTATGAATTTTTGTGTCAATACTCACATCACCTCAAATTTAAAATTAAATTTCACTAATTAAATCAGCAAGCTGTTTTAAATCACCTACTTCAAAAACTTCAGCCCCTGCTTTTTCATAATGCGAAACACGGCTATCAGCCACATTCCATTTATTTTTCGGCTCTGGATTCAATATTAAAACTCTTTTAGACTTTTTAACCATATTTTCAATAAGTTCCGCACTTTTTGGTATTCCTTCTTCCTTGGGACCTGCCCAATCTCTGCAATCACTTAAAATCAGTACATAAGATTTACTATTTAAGTTAGCATGTTTTAAAAAACCTTCAAATGCTGTAAACATATTAGATTTACCGCGGATCATTGAATTATTTTGTCTGATTTCTAAAACTTTAATGAAAGCATCAATTACGTTGATTTCCTCTAAAGCAGAGGAAATATTTCAGCAGTTTTATTATCAAATTCAAATGCCCTTGTACGATTAAATGAATTTTGGGCTGCATAAACCATGCAAAAGAACCAGATACTAATCCAATCACACGAAACACTAACATCACTTAAAAAATAGTGATTCTGCTTTTTAATCTTTGGCTTGCTCTTAACAAGTTCAAGAAGAGTTCCCCCATGTTTCATGTTCCTTCTGATACTTCGCCTAATATCTGGCTTTTGTTTTCTGGCCATCTTATATCTACGCACTCTTTTTGTGGCGATTTTTCGACCAAGCTTCTGGCATAAATCTATTAACTCCGGTTGAAGCGTGTTTAAAGTTCTGATATTACTTTTTAGAAGCTCTGAGTTACCTTCCATGTTGGCATTATCGTTTATGTCATTTAAAGTGTTTTTAATGTAATCTATTTTATACTGCTGTGCTTTATCCCCTGAATCAAAATCAGAAACTTTTCTTGTGCTTATTGATACATTGTACTTTTTTATGAATTTTGATTTATCAATGAACCCCTCTGGAAGCTTTTGCTCTTCGTTTTTTCCTTTTTCCTCAAAAAATAATTTATACAATTCGTTAAATTTCTTTCTCTGGCGCTGATCTTTAAGATAAATGCATGCCAAAGCCTCCTGTAAATTCCCACCATTATTCTCAATTAAAGGAGCAGCTTTGCATGCAATTTTTGTGCTTCTAATACTTGCTGGAATTCCATTTTCCCGGAGCATGCCTGAAAATTTAACTATTTCATTTATCATTTAAATTCCAAGAGTTTTATTGTTAATACTCCTTAACCTCAACTAATCTCTTTTACAACTAAATATTATATTTAAGAGGCTATTTTACTTTAATATCGTCTAAAACTTTCTTTCTATCGTCTTCATTTTTAATAACAACATTAATAGTCTTTTTAAAAGAATCATTATCTAAATTATCCTCATTAAATAACATAATGCTCCTTACCCAGTCAATAGTAGTCCTAATTGAAGGGTTTTTAGTAAGATTAAGCTTTCTTATTTTTTGTATTGCCTTTACAACATTTTTTACGAGCTTCAAGGATGCTTCAGTAGTATGCGATTTTACAATTTCAACTTCCCTTTCAAATGAAGGGTAATCAATGTATAAGTATAAACAACGGTCTTTTGTCTCATCTAAAAGCTGCCGTTGAGAGTTTGAAGTCATTATAACCATTAAATCATTCTTTAATTCAAAAGTTCCCAGATCATTAACTGTAATCTGTTTTTCTCCAAGAGCTTGAAGTAAAAAACTCTCCACTTCTTCATCAGCTTTATCAATTTCATCAATTAAGATAACAGAAGGTTTTTCATTCATAAATGCTGATAATAGCGGCCTTTTTATAAAAAATTCTTCCTTGAAGACATCATTTTCTGTTTTCTTAATCTTAGACATTTCAAGACTTAAAAGCTGCTTTTGATAATTCCATTCTCCAACGATCTGTTCAAAAGTTATGCCTTCATAACATTGTACTCTGAAAAAATTCCTTTCAAATGCCTTTGAAATAGCTTTTGAAAGTTCAGTTTTACCTGTTCCAGGAGGCCCTTCAATAAGAATTGGTTTTTTAAGTGATAAAGCAATAAAAACAACTGTAACTATATTATCGTCAGGAATGTAATTATTTTGAGCTAACACATCTTTTATGTGCGTTATATTCAATTCACTTGTTTCCATTATCTTTGCCTTAATCTAATAATATTTTACCGTACATTCCACCTGCACCAGGTTGAATTTTAAGAGTATTTTCTCTAAATGACTTTATAACTTCCGTCAATTTAGATTCTATTCCTGTAACTTCATCAAGAGGTGCATAAATCAAAACTTCTATCTCGCTTCCAAATGTATGCACTAATTCTTTCCAGATTTTCTGCACAAAAATAGTAGTAATTCCCTTTCCATAAACAAGGCTTATTATCTCAGCAAGTGGAAGAATATGAGTATATTGAGGCCTAAATTCTGGATGATGTGGTTCATCCCACTTTGCAATATCTCCAATCCTGTCTTTAACACCTTTTTTGATTAATCCACCACAAGGACATCTCATTTTAAGTTTTCTGGCTTCTTCAATCGTAAATATTTGATAACATCTCACACATCCAGTTTCATGATATTTACCAAGCCTTGGATCGAATCCGTAATTTCCTACAACTTTTTTTGATCTTATGGCTTCTTTAAAAGCATCATAAGTCCATTCTTTAATTTCAATTTCATTAAATTCTCTTCCAAGCCTGTGAGGCCATGGAGAATGAGCATCAGAGTTTGAAAGAAAGGGGATATCTTGAAGCTCTTCTATTCTATCTGCCATATCTGTGTCAGCAGAAAGTCCAAGCTCTAAAAAATCAGGTTTGTCGTTATAACAGTCGTAAATGCTGTTAAATTCCTTGTAAATACTTGTCCATGGAGTAAATGCATGGGATGGGCCGATTAATCCATTATGATCTCTAACCAGATTCATTAATTCTGCTCCATTCATGTTAACTCTGGATCTTCCCTCAGTATCGATGTTTTTTGAAGGTAATTCTTCTCGAATTTCATAAGCAGATTCGATTGAAGGTAAAATTATGAGTTGATGAACTCTATTTTGATCTTCCACTTCTACTGTTAAAATAAATTTACATTTGTCTACTTTAGTTTCTGGATTTTCAACTGTTTTTAAAAGGCGTGTCTGTGAATTTTCATCGCAATCTTTAACGGAATATATTCCAGTTTCTGATGGATTTGTACTATCTTCTATTATTTGAAGCCATCCTGGATGAAGTGCATCTCCAGTACCAATTAAATCCAGTCCTTTAAGCTTTGACTGTGATGCAATTGTATTTATCACCATGTTTTTTGAGGTTGCCTTTGAATAAAGGCTGTGGGTATGGAGATCTGTTCTTATTATCATTCCATCACTACAGGAAAATTGAAATTTTAAAAAATAACGTTTGTTTACCCAATGTATCTTAAATCTTCTTCGCCGGGAGCTATATGCATTCTTTCAGCCATTTCTCGCTCCATTTGCTGGGCTCTGGATATCATTTTCCTTGTTTCTTCAGCTCTTTCTTCTAATTTTACAATATCTATTTCTATACCAAGTATTTCCATTAAAACTTTTAAAACTGCTTTTGATGCTTCAGCATCTATGAAATACCCTGGTGTTTCGCCCATAAGACATACTCCATTCACGCCTCGAAGCATTCCCATTCCTAAAAGAAGCCCTGAAGCCCCTATTATACCACCATCAGCGGATCTAAGAGTTACATCATGTTCTTTTAACATTTCAGCAAGCTCTATTGATGTAGCAGCACCTAAAACTCTTGATTTTTCCACAGGCTGTCCTGTTCCGAGACCACCAAGTGTGAACATCTTTTTAACGCCATGTTTTTCTACTAAATCAAGTATTATACCACATACTTCATGTTGACCTTCAGGACTTAATCCCTGAGTATTTCCAACAAGTATTATATAATCTTGCCCATTGTTACCTTTAAGCGCGTAGAATTCATTCTTCATTGGTTCAATAGTCCCATCTTCGTTTACAAAGACTTGTGGTGGAAATGATGGCGAGTATAGCTCTGCAAACTTTTTTGCGTCAAGTTCATGAATAATGTGTTCTGCAACTAATTTCCCAACATGACCGATTCCAGGAAGCGCCTCTATGAATACTGGTTCTTTAAGATCCACTTCTTCTATCATCTTAATATAACTTTTATCCATCTAATCACCCCTTATTTTTTTTTAACAATTGTTTTTTAAGTATTCTTCTATATTTCCCATATTTATCTTCAGGAGAATACCGGGGTGGATATACTACTCCCACTTCTCCCTTGCAGTAAGGACATTCATTTTTAAGTGTATATACTTTACAGGACTTACACTTTTTCATTTTCATTTTCATTAAAAGACCTGCAGCTGTTTAACTAAGAATTCATGCTTTTTCAAGCTCGCGCTGGAATTCTCCTTCGCCACCTTCTTTTAAAACAGTTTCAATGCTTTTTTTGGCTGCTTCTTTCATTAAATTTTCTGCTGTAATGTAATCAGAGGATTTAACTATTAGTCTGTATCTTGGAGCTCCAACACATTGAACTGAAATGCTTTCATCTTCTACAGCACTAAGTGCATTTTTTATCACTTCAACACCATTTGGTGCATATGATTTTAAGTCAACATATCCAGTTATTTGAACTTCAGGAGGAGTTATATTCTTTTTAGCAACTTCAGTAATGGTTTCTGCCCATTTATCATTGATACCATGATTTATAAGTGCTTTTTCACCTTCTTCTGCAGCTGTTTCAAATGCCTCATAAAGATCTCCGAATTCTTCCAGGATTTTATATCCAATTTCTTCATATGCGGCATCAAGGTCTTTTCCTATTGTTTTTGCAGTTATTTCAAGGAGTTTCTCTGCCTTCTGTTCTATTTTCCATTGCTGGATCTTTCTTGTCCTTTGATCTTCCCTTATTCTTTTTAAGGAAACATCTACATGTCCTTTTTTTGGGTTTACCCTTAAAACTCTTGCCACAATTTTCTGGTTTTCACGAACATAGTCTCTGATGTTTTTTACCCATCCAGAGGATACTTCAGAAATGTGAATAAAAGCTTCTTTTCCTTCATATTCTTCAAGAGAGGCAAATGCACCATACCCCAAAACCTTATGGACTGTTCCTACTACCAGATCACCTTCGTCTGGCCACTCTTTTCTCATTCTTACCATTAGAACACCTGAATTAATTGTCCTTAATCAAGGACTTCAACAATCTGAGCCGCTATCAGAGACTTCCCGCCTTTAGGTTTTACCAGTGTTTTTCCACAGATTATGCACTGAACATTTGATGCAGCATGATCAAATACTGTTTGCTTGTTTCCACAGTCCAAACATTTTACTTTTAAAAAATTACCTTTATGATCTCCTGTAACTACCATTAAAATCACCTAACTTACAAATTCCACTTTTCCAGCCCTAAATGAAGATCTTTTTATGTGAGATTTTCCACATTCTTTACATTTGTACCTTAAATCCAGTTTTTTAACTGGTTTGTTTCCAGATGGAAGTGGCCTTGGATAACCTCTATATCCACTGGTGACACGCCTAAACTGACGCTGCCCCCATTTAAGTTCGCTGGCTTTCCTTCTTTTTGATTCGAATACTTCGTGAGCAGTATGTTTTTTGCAACTTGGGCAATATGTTCTTCTTTCTTTTGGAATTTTCATTATAATCACCTCATTTATGAAAATGAACAAAATTTATTATATTTAACTCATCTAAAAGTTTAACAAATATTAACTTTATTTATTTTTAACAGCTTATTTATATGTTTGGATAAAGATTTTGGATGAAACTCAAATTATCAAATTATTAGATCTTCTTTAATACAGGAACTATAAAGTTAATGGGTGCTCTTTAGTTTGGACTGGACAGTAAAAATGGTTTAATTATTTATAAGCTATTTTCTCATGTTTTTTTATGAATCTGCCCTTCTTATTCTTTATAATTATCTGTGCATTTGCTTCAGGCATTGAAACAATATCTTGAGGTAACAAAGGCCCATAAATTTCTCTATCAACTCCAATAATAGGGGGAAGCTCTTCCAGGACTATTAAAGTCTTTATTTGACTTTTTTTATCATCATGGGGTTTTGATGTTTCTGTTATTTCTCTTTCTTCAAGCTCTGGAATTTCATATGTCTGATAGCTTTCTATATCATGATCTATTCCTGTAGGAACCTTCTTATTTTTATTTTCCTTAAGATCAGATCTAATTTTTGATTCGGAGCCACCATGCACCTCTTTTTCCACTTTTGAAGGGAATAATTTAGATCTTTTAACTTTAAACTTACTTAAAGGACTGACAATCTCTTTTCTGTACTTTGAAAAGGATTTAACAACAGAATAATACAGATTCTCCTCTTCAGGAGTCATGTTTTGAGGAGGAGGTGGAGGAGAATCAGCGCCATTATTAGAAGAATTTTCGTTGAATAATCTCCGAGATTTCTGTATGTTAAGAAGTGCACTCTCGATTATTTTGTGTTCACGCCTTTCACATATCTCTGCTGCAATTCTTCGAGTATCGCGATGCAGATAAGAATAAAAAGAGAGAGGATTATCACCTATTTCTTTTATAAGTTTATTCAGGTAACTATAAACATCGCTGTAGAAATTATCTCCAACATCAGCTAATCCACTTATGTTCCGCTCTTTTTTTTGGATTTCTCTTAGTCTCTGGAAAAATTCATCCAACCTTAATTCCTCACTTTTCAAATTAACCTGAACAAACCATTTTCATTAAATAAAAAAAATATTAAGTCTATTCTTCAGTTTCTACACGTGGTGCTAAAAGGAAACTTAATTCTCCTTCATCTGAAATCATTTTAAGTGAAAGACTAAGCGGCATGTCGCTTCCAAGCTTTAAAAGAACTGTATCAGAGAATTTATCTGCCTTAAGCATTTCTTTAATCTTTTCAAGTGAAAAAACAGATTTTGCGTTTGTATCTATTTTTTCTCCGTGAAGATATTCTATCTTTGCATCTCCAAACTCACCTTCTGCCTCTGCAATAAATTTATCTGCATCTACAGTGAATGCAACCTTATCTGAAACTATTTCAATGTCCTGCACTGAATTTTTAAGAAGGGCGAACGGAACTTCGAATTCTGTTGGATATTCAAGATCTGGAGGGCTGGGTGCTTCATATTCTATGTCTATAAGCCTTATTTTAAACCTGCGGCGGGCATCACCCTCAAATATAACAATAAGGTTTCCTTCATCTGTCCTGAGTTCAACAATATCATCGCTTCTGGCCCTTTTTAGCACTTTCATAAGTTCTTCAGTGTCAACATTGATTCTTTGAGGTTCATCAACTACAAATTCATCAAATAGTGCAGGTTTAAGTTCAAGATGGACAAATGTGATGTGTGATCTATCCAGTGCGTCCAATCTCAAGCCTTCGCTGTCTGTCTGTATCTGCACTTCATCCACTATGGAAGAGATAGCATCGAAACTTGTTTTTAAGATGTTCGAATCGCCCAGTACTGCTTTAAACATTTCCACCCTCCAAATTAAGAATTATTTTTTTATCTTATTTATCTATTATTTTTATATATTTATCCTTTTATCTATTATTTTTTGTAGAGTCAGAAGATTTTTTATCATATGATTCTATATTATTATCTATTCTTTCAAAAAACGATTTTCCAAGAAATTTGTATGCAAAACTACAAGCTATCAAAACTATACCTGTTAAAATTAAAAATACTGAAAATACTTCCCTTTCCCCAAATACCACGTTGTCTGCAATCCTATATGCTGGCTCTGTAATCATTGCTATGCCGAATATGATCAGTAAAATACCTGTAAAAGTACCTGTGCACATTAATATTTCATTTTTCCTAGATTTGATATTTTTAACTCTTTCTGGACCCAAAAAATCGCTTATCATTGGAAATCCATGAGGTTCGTGCTCTTCCTTTTTATCCGCGGATTTAGAATTTTCAGGCTCATTTGAATCCTTATTTTCCAGTCCATGTTCAGATCCTTGAGTAAAATTAAACTTTTTTAGGAATCTATATACTATGGATTTATCCGACTTTTCGTCATCTTCTTTTTCAGAATTTTCCGTGTCTGAATTCTCTTTCATGTAAATGCCCTCTTTATAGATTATTGCTAATCGTATTCACGCCATGTTTGCCCGCATTTTGTACATCTTAAAAATCTTGTTTCAGATTCATCTGCCCTTCTTGTCTGCTGAAGCCACCAGTATGCCTCTTTATTGCCGCATTTTGGGCAGATTGCGCGTGTAGTTGGCAGGGTTTTTACGTCATCTCCCTTAACAATTACGTTTTCATTTGCTTTAACTTTTTGTGAAACCTCATACTTACTTTTTTCTTCAGGGGTTATATCTTTCATATATCCACATCTACATTTAAAGCAGTTATTTTTAGGAAACATTACAGTTCCGCATTTTGGACAAAATTCCATTTAAGTCCTCCGAGTTTGATATTAATTTTAACGAATTTCATTAATTTATGAAAATCAATGATGTTATTTATATTGATTCTTTATTTTATTTTTCATCAGTCTAAAAGCATCTTTAAGGATTAAATCATGATCAAATGCAAGTTTTAATTTTAAAGCCTCTTCTTTTTTAATGCAGCAAATATCAGAAGCATCAGTATCAGCCTTTAATTCTCCACCAGTTATTACAGCAAGATAGCATATTGTAACGGTGTGTCCTCGCGGATCTCTATCTGGATTTGAATATACGCCCACAATCCCCTGTAACTCAATTTCAAGACAAGTTTCTTCTTTAACTTCTCTTAAGATTGCAGATTCTACTGTTTCACCATATTCAACAAAGCCTCCTGGAAGCGCCCATGAATTTTTATAGGGACTTTTTTTCCGCTTTATTAAAATTATAGAATCGTTTTCACAGGTTATTACCGCATCAACGGTTAATGAAGGTGTTTTATACATTAAATTCCTCATGAACTATATTCAGGCACTGCCTTTAGACTCTCCAGTTTCTATGCCGGCAGCTATTAGATGTGCAACCCGTACTGGCTCAGGTATAGCACTTCTGGTGGCTGAAATTGCTACAATTTCCTCTGCATCCTTCAGATCAATGCCGCATATTTGAATATAAATAGGTTCCTTATTTTTGATTTTATAAACCTTTCCTGCATCTAACACGAATTCCCACCGTTTTTCATGGTCTTCAAATCTCATAAGTGCCTTTTTTATTCTTTCAAAGTTTGGAAACTTCCGCATTATAACAATTACAGGTATTTCTGTTTTATTAAAAACTTCCTTTATATTAACAAGATTGAAACCTCCAAAAGTAATTCCATCAAGCATTATTACCCCAATCTGGTCTTTATGCCGACTTTTATTTACCATCTGGATGATATTTTCGGTTGAATCTTTTCCATCACCTGTAATATAAGTTCTTAAAACTCCATCAAGCCATGTACCTCCTCTAAAAACCGTGCCAATTAACATAACTCTTTTTTTGGTGTGGGGAGGAAATGGTGCGTCGTCAATCCCTAAAATTCTTATTTCTGACTTGATTTTCCGGAATCTTTTGTTCTTCATCTTAAAATAAATGCTATTTTTTAGAAGTTTCTATTAAACCTTTAAACTCGTCGCACTGTTTTTTTATGGTTTCTGCTGCTTTTTTAAGGGATTTTTTCGGGTTTTTAGCTTTAATGTACAGTACTGGTTCTCCTACAATAGGATGGTCAATACTGTATGCTGCAGATTCCACGTCTTTATCTTCCATTAAAGTTTTTCTAAGTGCATTGCATAATGTGTGGGTTTCCCCAGTAATTTCTATTTCCAGTTCATTTTTTGTATCTTTTATAACCTTCATCTTATCCCTCATAATGTGAAGAAAGTTTTCTTTTCTCTCTTTTCTCGCAGTTTTCGCAGTAAACTTCATTTTTGCCTGTTTTTATCATGAAATGTCTGCATCTTGTGCACATTGCCTTTAAAACTCCCAGTTCATCTTCGGTAGTGCTAAGATCAACGTTGTCAAGACCAAAAATCTTTATAACCTTTGCTTCAACTAAATCACCTATTCTAAACGCTTCAGTTAGTTTAGAAAGGTATCCTTTCTGTGCCTGGGAGATGTGGATCCCCCCTGTAAATGAAGTTACCAGATCTCTATCATCATTTTTAATTTTATCTATTTTCACCGAAGCTCTCTGACTTCTTACTTCCAAAACTTCCCCTACTACTATTTTACCCACTTCTAAAGACGGAGGAGTGCCTGTTTTTGGAACTATTGATATTTCCTTATTTCTATCATTGATGGATACAGTTCCAACCACCAGCGATTTAATTTTCCCTTCCTCTTCATAGGTCCATTTTGATGGGACAAATTCTTCACTGACTCCTAAAATGTCACCAGGTAAAACAAAGTCTCCAGATTTGGCTTTCATTAATTCACCTCAATTAAAACAAAAAACTATATAAATTGCTTTCCATTATTTAATTTTTTCATTTTAAAAAATATTGATTTTATATTATATTTTAATTAATTAAAAGTTTTATTTATAGTATTGTTCAATTTTCTTTATACTCTTTTTATAACACCTTCTATTTTTGCAAGGTTTGACTTTTAAATGTGTTCAATTTCATCTATTTTATAGTCTTCCCATTTTCTAATATCCAGAACTATTTCCAGTTCCTTAGGAGTTAAAAGGGGCTTTTTATACATATTTGCATCGTCTATGGCCACTCTTGGACATGCAGTTACAACAAAAGCATCTAATTTCAGATAAGGAAGTAAAAGATCCGGGGAAATATTATCCATCATTATTATAAATGCATCATTCCCTTTTTTATTTATTAAATTCTTTAATTTTTTAGCTAGATCAGGCCGGGATTGGCCTTTTTTTGAGGATAATATTATTCCAAATTTTTCTGCTTCCTTTGCCTTTGTTATCTTTGCAAATCTAATTCTAAGTATTCTATCTGTAAATTCATCAATATTTCTTACTTCATTCATATAAGGATCTGCAATGATAACTGGTTTTTCTGCAAATAGTTTAATGCCTAAAGAATGAAAATTACCGCTTCCAACATATAAAAAGGCATCTGCATCAATATCTTTAATTGCAGAGAAATTACAGCCCAAAACTTGACCTTCATTTGTTCCAGCACCTTTTTTTGTTATAACTTCTTTACCATTTTCTACTAAAAATTCTTTAATGTCTGACAGCATGTTTAAATGCTGGATCGTAGTTACAAGACCAATTTTTCGGTAATTTTCAAGTTCTGCAAGCGCATCCTCAACTACTTTCATTACATCTATCCGGGAGTAGGCTTCAATAAAAAGAACAGGAACTCTGTGGTCAACTGGAAATTCTGTATGTCCAAAATGAACAATCAGGTCAACAAGACCTTCCATATGTGTATCTGAAACATCACATGCACCATAACATGGATCCCCAGATATTAGGACTATTGCATCTGTTTCTTTTTCTATTTTTTCTGCTACCTGTGTAGCATGAATTTTAAGGCCTTCAGGAAATTGAATTCCAACAACACCTGCATTCATTCCTTTTATTTTTTCTATGACCTCATCAAGCTTAAAATCGTAATTTAACATTATATCCCTAAATTGGAACTTTAGAAAATACTATCTTCTATTATTACTTTTCCATCCTTTACATCAACCTTTACAAGAGTTTTGACTTCATATCCTGTTTCATTTTTAACCCGCTGTTTTCCTTCTCCTTTTTCTACAACTGCGACAACATCTACTATCTCTACTCCAGAGCTCTTTAAGGCGTTTAAAACTGCTATCATAGTCCCTCCCGTACTTACAACATCGTCTACAACCAGGACTTTATCTCCTCTTCTGATTCCGTTAATATACATTTCGCATTCACTGTAGCCTGTTATTTGATGAACAGCAATTTCTTCATCCAATTCATAGCAGCGTTTTCTAACCACCACAAAAGGTATATCTGTTTCAAGTGAAAGTGCAGTTGTAATGTGGATTCCCATGGCCTCCATGCACACGATTTTATCAACGTTTAAATTTGCAACCTCTTTAATGGCTTTTGCAACTTCTCTTAAAAGATCAGGTTCGACCAGCATTATACCATCAGTAATAGGGTGTATAAAATAATCATATTCTCCTTTTTTTACTACTGGTGATTCTTCAAGTGTTTTTTTAAGTATTTCTATCATTTTACCACCGAATATTAAAGTACATCTAAATCAGAAAATTAATGGTATATTTTCATCTTCTTCATCTTCAGGATCTTATAACAGCAAGATATTTTTATAACAATAAGGTATATTTAATAATATCAAAATATAAACACTTATATAATAAACTGTCGTGGATAAACTATGAAGTGAAAAAGATGGATAGAAAAATCATAATTCCAGTAATAATAGTCCTGATTGTGGCTTTAGCAGCGGTAGGAGTCATTTTGCAGAATAGGAACGAAATTCCACCAGTTAGAAACATTACTGTAAATGAAACCCCGGTAGCACCAAATGTTACACGTCCTGCACCACCAGAACCCATAGAACCACCTGCAAATAAAACCATCCAGGTTAAAATATCAAAAGAAGAAGCGATGAGAATAGCAGAGGAAGCTTTAGCAGAATTAGGTCCACCTGAAACACAACCAAAATCTGTAGATGCCCGACTGTTTCAATTGAGAAAAGAACACATGAAAGGATGGTCACCTGAAAATAGAGATATGTATAGATATCGTAGACATCCTATCTGGATATGGAATGTTACCATGAGATATCCGGAGGGAGTTCTTCCTGATGGAGAAATCTATGGAGATAGGTGGGTAGATGCTCAAACGGGTAGGGCACTTGTACTGATGGCACAGTAGGATCAATTGAATGTTAACAGGTAGATGCTCAAACTGGTGAAGTAATTATGAACTAAAAATCATAGGCAGGAAACTACCTGACAATTACAGAAAAGACACCTGTGAGGGGCTTAAAAAAATTACTCATAAAATTTCACCTAATTTTATAAGATGAGAGGTAAATCATGTTAGGTAATCTTGGAAAAAACTTAACAAAAACAATGAAAAAATTGGCCGGAATGTCAATAATCGATGAAGAAGTAGTAAAAGAAGCTATAAAAGATATACAAAGGGCATTAATTCAATCTGATGTTAATATTAAACTTGTATTAAACTTATCAAAGAAAATAGAAGAAAGAGCACTAAAAGAAGAACCGCCTAAGGGGATTACGCCGAGAGAATATATAATAACCATAGTATACGAGGAACTTGTAAATCTCATTGGTTCAAAGGCAGAGGAAGTGGAAATTGATGATAGACCTTACAAAATAATGTTTGTAGGACTTCAAGGAAGCGGTAAAACAACCACCATCGGAAAACTTACAAAATATCTACAGAAGAAAGGATTCAATCCTGCAGTTGTAGGTACAGACACATGGAGGCCGGCGGCATTTGAACAACTGCGTCAGCTAACTGAAAACATGAATGTGCCTCTTTACGGTGACCCTGAAAACAAAGATGCACTTGATCTTGCAAGAAAAGGCCTTAAAGAATTTAAAAAACATGATACCATTATAGTAGACACTGCAGGACGTCATAAAGAAGAAAAAGACCTTCTTAATGAAATGGAGCAATTATCTGCCATTGTTAAGCCAAATGAAGTTATACTGGTTATTGACGGTACCATAGGTCAGCAGGCTCGTGAACAGGCCCTTGCATTCAATCAAGCTACAGACGTAGGTTCAATTGTTATAACAAAGCTTGATGGTTCTGCAAAGGGTGGTGGAGCGCTTTCTGCAGTTTCAGAAATTGGTGCACCTATAAAATTCATTGGAACTGGAGAGAGAATCGATGACTTTGAGGTATTTGACCCGGAACGTTTCATATCAAGACTTCTTGGAATGGGCGACATTAAAACGCTCCTTGAAAAGGTGGAAGAGATTGCAGATGAAGATCTGGACACAGACACCATGGACGCTATTTTAAGCGGGAAATTCACCCTTAAAGACATGTATTCCCAGTTTGAAATGATGAATAAAATGGGACCCATAGGGCAGGTTATGAATATGATTCCTGGAATGGGCGGAAAGCTCCCTAAAAACGCTTCCCAAATGACAGAAGAGAAGATAACCAGGTATAAAATCATGATGGACTCCATGACTGAAGATGAACTCACACATCCTGAAGTTATAAAACAATCCAGAGTAAAGAGAATTGCAAAAGGTTCAGGCATGCGTAATGAGGATGTTAAAGAGCTTCTTAAGTATTATAATGTCACTAAAAAGGCCATGAAAGGATTTGGAAAGCGTAAAATGAGTGGTCCTTTAGGTCAGATGATGCGGCAGATGATGCGGTAAAATCAAATTTTCACTGCTTTTCAAATTAAAAGCATCATCAGCCTATATTTTGAGATGATTAAATGAATTCACAGATTACTGAATATGCAGCTAAAATAATGGAGATCTCAGGATGGAACTTATGCGACCACTGTCTGGGCAGGAGTTTTTCCAAAATTGTAGAAGGACAAGATAACAAAGATAGGGGCGAAATTATAAGAAAAATTCTGGGTGGGGAAGGTTACAGCTCCTTAAAAGCCGATTCATGCTATATTTGCAGTAATATATTTGACACAGTACAGAATACTATTGTAAACAGAATAATAAATAAAATAAAAGAAGAAAATGTTGAATTTTCAACCTTCCTTGTTGGATCCCGAGTTTTGCCAGATATTATAGGTAGGGAAGAAAAAATCCACAAAAACATTGAATCAGATGTTGAAAGTATTAAAAAGGAGTTAAACAGAGAAATAGGAAAAGAATTGTGTTTTCGACTTAAAAAAGAGGCTGATTTTGAAAATCCGAACATTGTAATAATGGTAGACTTTGTAAATGATAATATAGACATTCAAATAAATCCATTGTTTATAGAAGGGCGCTACCGGAAGCTTATTAGAGGAATTCCACAGACTAAATGGCCTTGCAGAAAATGTCGGGGAAAAGGATGTCCTGATTGTAACTATACCGGGCAAATGTACCGAGAATCAGTTGAATCACTGGTTTCATCTCCAGCTCTTGATTTAGCAAAAGGAAACAGCTCAAAATTCCATGGAGCAGGTAGAGAAGATATAGATGTTAAAATGCTTGGGAGTGGAAGACCTTTCGTGCTTGAAATTAAAGAACCCTGTATAAGAAACCTTAATTTAAAGCTTCTCCAAGAAAAGATCAATGAATTTGCAGAGGGAAAAGTTGAGGTTCTTGATTTAAAATTTACAGGTAAAGAAAGAAAGGGTGAAATAAAATGCTCATCCACAGAAACCTATAAAACATATAAAGCAATTATAAGGCTTGAAGATGATATTAAAGAGGAAGAATTAGATTTATTACAATCATTGAAGATTATTAAGCAGCGGACACCTGTAAGGGTAGTTCACCGTAGACGAGATAAAATAAGAACACGAAAGGTAAGAAAAGTGAGTGTTAACTGGATTAATTCAAGAAAATTTGAGATGATAATTGATTGTGAAGGTGGATTATACATTAAAGAACTAATTTCCGGTGATGAAGGCAGGTCAAATCCCAATGTATCAGAAATATTGGGAACTTCTGCGCTGTGCACCCAGCTCGATGTGCTGGAAGTGAAAATATAGAATTCATGGAGACTTATGAGTCCTGCCATAAGGTTGATATTTAAAGGCGAACTGACAATATATCCATAAGGTTTAAATTACAATAGAGTTTAAAATAGAAAGGTTAGTATAAACAATATTTTAGTAAATCAACCAGGGTACTGAATACTTATGGTAAAAATTTGTAATAATTAAAATTTGCAGAAAAAAGTATAATGAATATGATCTATGGTTCAACTGAGACCTAATCTCATTCAACTTTTCTCATACCACATTTTGAATCATTTTTATAGAAAATAATGGAGTATTAATACCCGAAAAGTATTCTAAATTCAAATATTGGAGGTTTAATAATGGTAAGAAGATCCAGAGGTTCAAGAAGTAAGACACGATATAAACTTAAAAAGAGTATAAGAGTTAGTAGAGCAAATCCAATTTCTAAAAAAATACAGACTTTCGATGAAAGTGATCTTGTTCATATAATAATTGATCCAAGCGTGCAAAAAGGTCAACCACACCCTCGCTTCCATGGTAAAACAGGAAAAGTAACTGAAAAACGAGGAAGAGCTTACATAGTAGACATTAATGATGGCAACAAAGCTAAAAAGTTAATTATAAGGCCAGAACATCTTAAAATACAAGAGTGATGCTGATGATTGGGAAAAAAGTTATTGACACTGACCCTATCACCACTGCAGAAGTAAAAAAAGTGCTGGAAGAACTTTCTAAGCACCATGAACTCACATATGAGCAGAATCTTGCTTTGGATCATGTTACGAAGTTTTCAAAGATCGATGAAGAATCTGCAAATAAAATGGTTGAAGAACTTGCAGAAACACTCAAAAAAACTCAAGCTGTTAAAATTGCAGATATAATGCCTGAAGATATGGCTGATCTAAGGCTGTTATTTGCAAAAGAAAGGGGCACATACAAAAAAGAAGATCTGGAGAAGATACTGGAAATAGTGAACAGGTACAGATAAAACCGGGATATTTAATGAAATTAAATATTAAAAAATGTGATTAAGAATTCTTAATCTTCAATATAAAAATTGGAATCTCTCAAACTGTAGGTCTTAAAATAACATCACCGATGTGATTAAATGGAAGAATATGCAATTATTCTGGATTATCTTCCTTTAGGTTACATTAAAGAAGGTATACCCACATATAAAAGAAAGCCTGTAGCACAGGCAATAGGTAAGGAAGAATTTACCCTCCTGGAACTTATCCCCAAAGAGAATGTAACTCTGGATATACACCAGAAAGTCTACATAGGTTCAGGAAAACGTGAAGAGATAGCCCGAGTAAATAGAAGGCTTAAATATGACGACCTCACAGCAACAGCCAGGGTTGAATTGAATTACGTCATAGAAGAAATTATTAAGGCTAAAGAAGATAAATTCGTTGAATTTTTTAACGAAGCTGGTCCAGTATCAACCAGACTACACCAGCTGGAACTTCTACCTGGAATCGGAAAAAAACACATGTGGGATATTATTAAAGCAAGGAAAGAAAAACCTTTCCAAAGCTTTGATGATATCAAAAAAAGAGTTGCAATGTTATCAGACCCGGTAAAGCTTATTTCAAAGAGAATTTTATTAGAGCTTGAAGCTACAGAGGATAAAAGGGGAAAACGAAAGTATATACTCTTTACAAGACCTCGCTTAAAATAGACTGAACAGTATGGAAAATTGCATGCTTGCAAAAGAAACTCTGAACATACTTAAAAACAACAACATAAGATTAGACCGGCGAAAGGGTCAAAATTACCTGATAGATTCAAATATACTCCAAAAAATTGTTGATTATGCTGATTTATCCAGAAATGACACAGTTTTAGAAATTGGTGCAGGAATAGGAACTCTAACAATTCCGCTTGCAGAAAATGCAAAAAAAGTAATTGCAATTGAGCAGGATCAAAAAATTGCTGCTGTTTTGGAAAAAAGACTTGGAGATCTGGGCATTTCAAATGTTGAAGTTTTAAAGGGAGATGCTACAAAGATTGATTTTCCAGAGTTTAATAAAGTTGTATCCAACCTTCCCTACAAAATTTCATCCCCAATTACTTTTAAACTGCTTGGATATGACTTTGATTTTGCAATTCTTATGTATCAGCTTGAATTTGCCGAGAGGATGGTTGCAAAACCAGGTGATTCAAATTATTCAAGGCTATCTTTAATGTTACACTTCTGTGCTGATATTGAAATGCTTTTTGAAGTTTCAAAGCACTGTTTCTTTCCAGAACCTAAAGTATCATCTGCAGTGATTAAATTAGTTCCAAAGAGAGGAGCAGAAATTGATGAATTCTTCGAAAAAACTTCAAGGGCACTCTTTCAGCATAAAAAGAAAAAAGTGAGGAATGCACTGCTTGATTCTTTCCATGAAATTGCTGATGTGGATAAAAAAGAGGCTAAAGAGATAGTTTCAAAACTGGATGAAAAATTGTTGATGGAAAGGGTTGTGAAGCTTGAGATAGGAGAAGTTATGAGAATTACTAAAGAATTGAAACATTTAATAGAAAACAGGTAAAAATCAATGTGTTAGGTGAAAAAATAAGATAGAATCCCTATGAATTATTTCAAAAAGAATGTCCAGAAGTCACAGATTTAAAGTCCAAAACTGATTAATAATAAATATATTTTGTTAATTGGAACCAGCATCATTTTTTAAAATTTACATTTCAAATCTTCATTTTACTTATTTTACGTATTTAAGGGTGTAGTGTCCTAAATATATGAAAAGACACTTATCTAAACAAATTTTAGGATTTGTTCTGTTTTATAAAATTTTATATACATATTATAATAAAAATATTACATAAAATATTACTTTGGGGTGATACAATGTATCATACAATGATCTTAATAGTTGAAGATAAACCAGCAATTGCAGTTGATCTTCAAAGCAAATTCGAATACTGGGGTTACCACACCCCCATGATAGCGTCGTCTAAAGAAGAAGCTTTAAAAATAGCTATCGAGATTAAACCAGACCTTGCACTCATAGATATTAAATTAAAAGCTGATAATGGAATAGATATTGCTAAGGAAATTACTGATAATCTTGATACGGCCGTGATTTATATCACTGGTCATTTTAATGAGGAACTGATGCAGTTAATGCGGGCAACAAAACCCTATGGATATGCAGTAAAACCTTTTGAGGAAAATCAGCTAAAATACACGGTTGAAAATGCTCTTTACAGACGTAGAATACATCAAAGGATTATTCTAAGTAAATAAATAGTTCAATACTTAAAAGAATTTATCTTATTCATTATTTTTTCACTTAAAAATGCTTCATTAATAAATTCAGGGTATACAGGAAGCCTTTCATCTAAAAATAAACCTATTTCTTCTGTCATTTTTCTTAAATCATCTAACTCAGGCCATGGTGCTTCTGGATTTACATAATCATTGGTAACTGGTGAAACACCACCCCAATCATCAGCGCCTGCAAGTAAAAATATCTGGGCATTACGTTTATTTAAATTCGGAGGAACCTGAACTCCAGTTTCAGGAAATAAAAGCTTTGTTACAGCAACCATTTTGATCATCTCCATTAATGACGGTTCTCTCTCATGTTCCATTGGAGTTCCTGGTTTTGGTTTGAAATTTTGAATAATTATCTCCTGAATGTGTCCATACTTATCATTTAAACGCTTTATCTCAAGGAGGGATTCTGCTCTTTCTTCAATCGTTTCTCCAATGCCAATAAGGAGACCGGTAGTGAAGGGTATTTTCAGTTTTCCCGCGTTTTCAATAGTTTTAATCCTTAAATCCGGGTCTTTCCCGGGACTTTTTTCGTGTACCACAGTTTTCATCAGCCGTTTGCTTGTTGTCTCAAGCATAAGTCCCATTGATGCGTTTACTTCCCTTAAAGTCTTTAATTCACTTTTTTTAAGTACTCCTGGATTGCTGTGCGGCAAAAGACCTGTCTTTTTGAGTGTTTCATTGCAGATATAATGAAGGTATTCAGTCATGTTGCTATAGCCCAAAGCTTCAAGAGCTGCCCTTACATCTTCTGTTTCTTCAGGACGTTCTCCAAAGGTAAATAAAGCTTCCCTGCAATTCCATTTATCTGCTTCCTTTAAAATACTGAATATTTCTTCTTGCTTCATCAAAATCCGTGCGCCTTCATCACCAGGCGTCTTTTTAAAGGTGCAGTAGCCACATTCATTTCTGCAGATATCTGTAAGAGGTAAAAAAACGTTTTTTGAATAGGTAATTCGGTTTGTCTTTCTTTTTGATTCTGCAGAAGACATCAATGATACAATATCTCTGCCTTTTGCATTTAAAAGTACTATTATATCACTTTTTGAATATTCAGCCATAATATCTTCCATTATTCCAGGATTGCAACAACCACTTCCACGAATCGAGGACCCATTCCACTTTTATCCATCCAGGAAACAATAAAAATTCCTGAATCATCTAAAATTCCAAGATTATAATCTACATCACAACCCATGGCTTCAAGAGAGTTTTTCATCATGTGAATACCGGAAATATCGGTTTCACTTTGAACAGGAACATTGGCACGAATTCTTTCATCCATTATCCCTATAATATCTCCACCATCCTTTGAAAAAATGTCTATTTCCTGTGCTCCAATGGTTTTTAAAAGATCTGAAAGAACAGCATCCATATCCTCATCAAATTTTTTTCCAGACATTCCACGTACTATAAGGATGTTTTGTGCGTCTATAGCTGGCTTTGATCCATGGAAAGCTTCTAAACTTTCCATTACTTTCCCTGCAATTTTATGCGTTTGCATCGCTTTTCATCTCCCTTAATTCACTAAATGAATTAATCGCTATTTTCTTCCATAGCTTCTATTTCATATTTAAGTTCACCTAATGTGGCCACCTTCTCGGCAAAGGCATTGTGCATGTGTATACTCTCTTCATTCACCTGCCTAACAGTAACTAAAGTGTCATCAGGGAAGCTTTTAAACTCCTTTACTATTTTCTGCACCATGTTTCTTACGCAGTCTTCAACAAACATGGGATTTTCATGGGCTTGAACCACAATTGCATTTTCATCAGGTCTTTTTAAAAGTTCACAGATAGGAGAACTCATAGATTCTTCTATAATTGTAACTAACTGTTCCACTCGTATCACCTGGTCATTAGGAACCTCTATCATGATCATCCCCCTTCCCCTCTGGTTATGGGATGCAAGCGATACAGAATCAAGAACCTTTTCAGTAGTATCCTCATCTAAAAACTCTAAGAGTTTCTTTCTGGAGGTTTCACGTATTGATTCCTGCGCACATGGGCATGCAGTCATTCCCACAACTTCTGCACCGATCATTTTCCTGATAATTATTTCATCACCGTCCCTTAGACCAGTGGCATCTGCCATTATACTGGTCATTTCCTGGGTCTTTAAATCGGTGATCGGTGACTTTTTAGCGATCATAAGATCGCTTTTCATACTTACTTCTGCTCTTCTTGCATATTTATGCTTTTTAAGTAGTTTACTTACTATCTGAGCACAAAGAGATTCTATTTCTGTCACCTTACCATCAATAACTTCTTCAAGCACGTCGCTTATTGCCTCTGGATTTCTGGACATGTGGATTCCTCTTTGTTTACTTGGAAGATCCACAAATGCATCAAAGGTCGGCAAGAGTATTATAGGCCTTTTCCATTCTCTTTCAATTTTTAAAAGTTTTTTTACTCCAATTACTCCAACTCGTGTAAGATGCACTGGAATTGTAGCTGTTTTATCCTGCGTATCTGGAAAACATTTGATATCCAAAATTTTCACCCCAATTAGATAATTTAAAATCATAGCCGCCGAAAATCTCTGATTTTCGAGGCCCTCAAAATTCGGAGAATTTTGGGGCAGAGAAACGAAAGTTTCTCATGCGTATTTTCTTTAGATAAGTTTTTGCAGCATGCATAAATTCATGATGCTTTTTAGAAAATATTTAATAGTTTTGAATATTTTGATTTTAAAATCATTTTTAACTGTTTATTAATTTAAATACGATTAACTGATTTATAAATGTACGCTCTTCTGGACATTAGAAAAATGAATTTGAAATAATCAAAGGGATACCAATCTTTTGATTAAGAATTAATCATATTTAAATTAACATAAAGTGGAAATACATCATTGGGCAGAACATTTATCACGTATCAGATTGTAAATGCAGAATATTGGAGATTTTGATAAATTGATTATTATGATATTTAATAGTTTTATGATTTTATTAAATTATTCATGTGTCTTTAAAAAAATAAAAATGGAAAAGTAAATTGAATTGTATTAATGTCCAATTAATTTACTTTTATGCAGTTGTTGCTTGTTTATATATGGCAGCTATTATAGCGTTTAAATCTCTAGAGTAGATGTAATCATATCCGTTATTTTTTAGATATTGATCTGGATGCGCCAGTCCTTTAAACCTGGATGGACTGAAATTGTCGTCATGTGCCCTTGGTAACCATGCTAAACCAGTTATATTTGCAGATGGTGGTATCCAAACACTGAATACTTTTTTGGCCCCGACTAATTTCTTATAATAGCTTAGTCCCATTTCATATATTGTACCTGCACAGGCTCCACCGTATATATTAACTACCAGTGCGTTTGAGGGTACTTTGCTATTTTTAAGCACACTCATATGTGTATTAGGGCCTAAACCTCCGTTTACTGCAGTTAATCCCAGTGCCTTTAAGCCATCGATAATTGCTTTAATCCGTGCTGTGTCTCTTGTAACGCTATTTATGTTGTCGCTTGTTATATATATTACTCTAGCTTGCGTTAAATTAGCATTTGAAACAATTGACCATGCTTTTACTGTAGCGTAGTTTGGTAATCTGTTGTTTGTTTTCTCGAAATTGAGTATCTTGGAAAACTTGTAAATCAGGGATTCATACCTTAATTTACCGAGAGTAGTGGTTGCATAATTTGGTAAAATGCCATTTGCATTTATAAATGCGTTGACTCTTTTAGCAAGGTCTAAATAACCTGTTTTAGTTATACTTCCACTTTTAATGCTTTCAGTTGGTTTTGCTGGAATATTTACAGTTTCAAGTGTTACTGGTGCTGTTGTTCCGTTGTTTATTTGTAATAGTCCTGCAGTCAGTAGTTTCAAGAAGTCAGGCATTTTAACTTGAGCTGTACCGATTGTCACGTAGTTTGGGAGTTTGTGATTGGTTTCGATGTATGCTTTGACTCTAGCTGCTGCATCGTTGATTTGATTTACAGTAAAACTTGTTGAATTTGCTGTTTGATTCGCTGTTTGATTGGTGCTTGTAGTTTTTGTTTCTCCTGCAGTCGCTTCTTCTTTTTGAGTACTGGTTGCATTATTCGCTGTTTTTGAAGATGTCACTGAATTTTGAGTGTTAACATCTGCAGTTTCAACTGTTTTTTGTGTATCTGTCCCGGTACTTGCTGAGTTTTGTTTGGTTACATTTGTTGAAGTCGATGTTGGAGTCACTGTAGTTTTACGGGTACCTGTACTTGCTGCATCTTCTGCAACTGCCTGTTTTTTAACTGTAGTTTGATCAGTACTGGTACTTGCTGTAGCAGTGCCTGTATTTTCTACAGTTTTTTCATTCTCATCGACTGAATTTTGCGTTGTAGCCGATTTATTTACAATGTTTGTATCATTTGTTTGTATATTAGCTTTTTTTTGCACAGTACTGTTATTATCAGACTGTGTTTGTGCATTTCCTACTTCTGCTGCGCTTGCGCCAGCAATACCTGCCAATGATAGGCCGAATATTAATAGGGCTGCAAAAAGCAATTTTTTCGTAATTATACCGCCTCCGATTCCCAATCATCGAAAAACTCAATTAGAGTTTTCATATGGGTAGGCAATAGTTAATGCCATGTATTATATAAATCTTTTGGTTTTAAATCTAAAAAAAGGAGCTTTTATGATTCTTTTTTCAATTTAAAGCCCTATTAAAAGTTATTTTTAGAACTGTCCCCGGGCTGAATTTCTTGGTTGCTCCAAAATTCATAGAATTTTAGCGTTGAAGGAAATTTGAGTGATACATGTTTTGCCATACAGTTATGACCATAAATTAGGGGACAATCCTTTGAGGATCGCTGAAGTTAGTTTAGGAGTGTCCATTAAATGAGGATTTTCGTTTTATCTAATCATTTTGGAACTATTATACTATGGCAGGGCATATGCAAGTATTAGATTAGATAAAATGACACTATGTTTGAATTCCCTTGCCTTAATTTGAAGTGTGGTAAGTCCTGGACACTATGGATTTCAGTGTCCAGTTAGGGCATTTTAAATACCAATTTGGAATATTTTTGCATATCGAAAGAACACTGTAGCTATGAAATTTTTAATTATGAAGAAAAAATTCAGGATCGAAATGTCAAAGTATATATATCGGTTAGAACTATAACATATGTTGTCGGAAGTATGCTTCCTTATTCCGGTAAAAAACGAAATGGGGGTGTATTGTGGTGGAAATAGTTATTTACAGTAAATATAGTACTCAATCCGATGGATATGGGAGAAACTTGTGGCAAAATATGATATTATATATTAAACAGCACGAATTCAAATTTTTAATATCCAGCCATAAAAGGAGGGAAAGTCATGCCATATCATCTGTTTAAATGCAGTGAATGTATTCCTGAGAGAAAAAAACATGCCGTTATAAAAGGGGAGGGAGAGGATTTAACATCCTGCCTACCCCTTGGTTACCTAAACACTATCCCTGGAACAATTTCAGAACGTGGATGTGCTTTTTGTGGGGCAAAACACGTGATCGGCACTCCCATGAAAGATGTAATCCACCTGTGCCATGGTCCAGTGGGATGCACCTATGACACCTGGCAGACAAAGAGGTATCTCAGTGATAATGACAACTTCCAGTTTAAGTATACCTTTGCAACGGATATGAAAGAAAAAGACATTGTTTTTGGTGCTGAAAAACTTTTAAAACAGAATATCATCGAAGCATTTGAAGCATTTCCAGAAATCAAACGAATGACAATTTATCAAACCTGTGCCTCTGCGCTGATCGGGGATGATATCGATGCAGTGGCCAAGGAGGTGATGGCAGAAATGCCGGATGTGGACATCTTTGTCTGTAATTCCCCAGGATTTGCAGGTCCCAGCCAGTCTGGAGGGCACCACTTAATCAACATTGCATGGGTAAATCAGAAAGTAGGCACCTTCGAACCGGAGATCACCAGTGACTATGTCATTAACTATGTAGGAGAATACAACATCCAGGGTGACCAGGAAGTGATGGTAGATTACTTCAAGAGGATGGGTATTCAGGTTCTCTCCACATTCACGGGGAATGGTTCCTACGATGATCTTAGAGGAATGCATCGGGCACATCTCAATGTTCTTGAATGCGCACGTTCAGCAGAATACATCTGTAACGAGCTACGAAAAAGATATGGCACTCCACGTATGGATATTGATGGATTTGGTTTCAAACCTCTATCTGAATCACTCCTTAAGGTAGGGTATTTTTTCGGGCTTGAAAAAGAAGCCCAGAAAATAATCGATGAAGAAATTACCAGATGGAAACCAGAACTTGACTGGTATGCAAGGCGTCTCAAGGGAATTAAAGTATGTTTATGGCCAGGAGGCTCTAAACTCTGGCACTGGGCCCATGTAATACATGAAGAAATGGGTGTGGACGTTGTTTCACTATACACAAAATTTGGCCATCAGGGAGATATGGAAAAAGGTATAGCCCGGTGTGGAGAAGGTGCACTGGCAATTGATGACCCTAACGAGCTTGAAGGAATAGAAGCTATGAAAGAACTAAAACCAGATGTCATTTTCACTGGTGTACGCCCAGGTGAAGTTGCCAAAAAGATGAGAGTTCAGTATCTCAATGCGCATGCTTACCATAACGGACCTTATAAAGGATTTGAAGGATGGGTCCGATTTGCAAGGGATATTTACAACGCAGTTTATTCGCCGATTCACCAGTTATCCGGACTGGACATAAGCAAAGATGAAATACCCACAGATAAAGGATTTATGACACGGCAAATGATTTCTGATGTAAAAATTGACAGGGAAGAAGCGG
The DNA here is from genome assembly GCA_039666455.1 of Methanobacterium sp. Lineage (NCBI taxonomy): Archaea > Methanobacteriati > Methanobacteriota > Methanobacteria > Methanobacteriales > Methanobacteriaceae > Methanobacterium > Methanobacterium sp. Next base: position 38,583 of record JAVSLW010000019.1, read on the forward strand.
CTTTAAGCGATGAAAGACCCTACACTGGAGATTATGACTGTGTTACAAAATTACGCGGAAAAAAATATCCAAAACTTGAAAAAAGTCTTTCAACATAATGTAAGGAGGAAATAAAGATGGAAGACATTATGAAAGAACGGATAGAACAGCTTGTTGATCATATTATGAAATGGAGTCTGTGGCAGTTTAACTCCCGTGCATGGGATCGGGAAAATCAAAATGAAGGAGTCCTTACCAAGACCATGCAGATTTTATGCAATGAACCCGTTGAAAAAGAGACTCCTGCAGACAGGTGTTACTGGGCAGAAGCCGTGATACTGGCCAGAGAATTTAAAAGTAATTATCCATGGCTTTTGGAAATGCAAAAAAGCGAGATAAAATTACTTATGAAAGGTCTTAAAGATCGAATAGACTATTTAACAATAACTGGATCCCTCAATGAGGAGCTTACAGTCAAACGCTACTAAAAGAGGTGAAATTATGTCTTTTGAAATAGAAAAAAAAGAGCGTAACGGTATTATCAACCCCATATTTACCTGTCAACCCGCCGGTGCTCAATACGCCAATATAGGTATAGAAGACTGTATTGGCATCGTCCACGGTGGACAGGGTTGTGTTATGTTCGTACGTCTCCTGTTTGCCCAGCATTTTAAGGATAACTTCCTTATGGCATCATCATCCTTACACGAGGACTCAGCAGTTCTGGGAGGAATGCGTCGAGTTGAAGAAGCTGTTGACGTACTTTTGATGAGGTATCCTGAAGTAAAAGTAGTTCCCATAATCTCAACCTGTTCAACAGAAATCATAGGGGATGATATTGATGGAGTTGTTAGAAAGCTCAACGAAGGTCTTTTAAAGGAAAAATTTGTAGATAGGGAAGTTCATTTGATTCCAATACACACCCCCAGCTTCAAAGGAAGCATGATCCATGGATATGATACTGCAGTTAAGGATTTCATAACACATTTTGCCGAATTAGACAAACCTAATGGAAAAATCAATTTAATCACTGGTTGGGTGAATCCGGGAGATGTGACAGCTATTAAACATCTTCTTAATGAGATGGATGTGGATGCCACGGTCATTTTTGAAATTGAAAGCTTTGATTCTCCCCTGATGCCTGATGGAGAGGCAGTTTCCCATGGAAGCACAACTATCGAAGATCTTAAGGGCACGGCCAATGCAATGGGTACCATTGTACTCAACAGATACGAGGGTGGGCAGGCTGCCCAGTATCTTGAAAAGAAGTTTGAAGTTCCATCTGTAATCGGGCCAACACCCATCGGTATCCGCAATACTGATACCTTTTTAGAGAATGTAAGAAAGATGACTGGAAAACCCATCCCTCAATCTCTTGTGCAGGAGCGAGGTATTGCTATTGATGCATTAACAGATCTTGTACACATGTTTTTTGCCGATAAAAAGGTGGCCATCTATGGAAACCCAGATCTTGTCATTGGACTTGCTGAGTTTTGCCTTGATCTGGAGATGAAACCTGTGCTGCTTCTGCTTGGTGATGAAAATTTAGAATATTTGAAAGACCAGCGAATTAAAGATCTAAAGGAAAAAGTCGGATATGACATAGAAATTATTCAAAATGCAGATTTTTGGGTTTTAGAAAGTAAAATTAAGAATAAAGAGATCGAGGTGGATCTGATAATGGGCCATTCTAAAGGCCGTTTCGTGGCCATCGATAACGATATTCCAATGCTACGTGTAGGTTTCCCAGTATATGACCGGGCAGGCTATTACAGGCATCCTATCGTCGGATATACTGGTGCTATGTGGCTTGCTGAGGAAATGGCAAATGTATTGTTCACAGATATGGAATATAAAAAGAATAAAGAATGGATCCTGAATGTATGGTAAAATGTGGTTTGAAAAATATGCCATACATAACTAAATTTTCATAACACCCTCATTTATCTAATTTCTGAAAGAATACTATGACTTCTTTAAGTCATTAGATGAATTTTCAGATTAATACTTAAATCAAAGGGTTAAATACTGTGAAAACATAATATAATAAATAATGAAACCAG
>JAVSLW010000020.1 GCA_039666455.1 Methanobacterium sp.
ACATGACCGAATCTGGCCCATTAGGAAGAGGAAGAATTAAACCTTATTTAGGGATTCTTCACCAGGAATACAGCCTTTATCCTCATAGATCTGTTTTAGGAAATCTTACTGAGGCCATAAGCTTGGAACTACCTGCAGAATTTGCAAGGATAAAAGCAGTATATGTACTTAAAGCAGTTGGTTTTGATGAAAAATATGCTTTAAATCTTTTAAGTAAATATCCTGATGAATTAAGCGGTGGAGAACGCCATAGAGTTGCTTTAGCACAGGTTTTAATAAAAGAGCCTAATATTATCATTCTTGATGAACCTACAGGAACAATGGACCCGATTACAAGGGTCCAGGTAACAGATTCCATTAGAAAGGCGAGAGATGAATTAAGTCAAACTTTTCTGATTATATCACACGATATGGACTTTGTGCTTGATGTCTGTGATAGGGCAGCGCTTATGAGGGGTGGAAGAATCCTTAAAACAGGAGATCCACAGTCCATAGTGGGAGATTTGACACCAGCTGAAAAGCAGAAAATGCTTACAGACGAATAATGGAGGAATACAATGGTATGGGAAGATTCACCATCACACGTATGCAGGGGAGGAGACAAAAGAGCTTTAACCTTTTGTTGTCCACCAGTTAAACCCTGTCCAATTATATATGCTCTTGAAGAAGTAAATATGAGCTCAAATGAGTACATAGTAAAAAAAGAGGAATTTGGTAGGAAAACAAGGTTAGGTCAAGGGGAAGGGACCTGTTTTGGGTCGATGGTCTGGTGCTGTAAACCTTCAAAACCATGCCCTCTAAGAGACATGGTAATGAGAAAAATCGGCATGAGCGTTGAAGAATACATGGAGCTTAAAAAACAACTTTCTGAAGAACTTGTAGGAGTATCTGAATCCTCAAAAGAAGAAGTAAAGGCCCTTGCTGATGCATTTGATGTTCCTGAAGAGGAAGCTGTCAGTGTTCTTCAAGAGTGTGGAAACGATTTAAGAATGGCTGCAAAAATTCTCAAGATGAAAGATCTTGAAATGCAGGAATAAATATGGGATGGATTCCTCTTTTCCTGCAGATGGATGGAAAAAATGTTTTGGTTGTGGGTGCAGGGGAAGTTGGAAGCCGAAGAGCACATAAATTTCTTGAAGCAGGTGCTAATGTTATAATAATTGAGAGAAAATTTCCAGAAGATTTAATTGAGCTTGGAGCTACCTTCAAACCCTTAGATGAAATTGAAGAATGGATGGAATGGTCTGACATTGTGATTGTAGCCACTGGAGACCGTGAATTAAATGAAAAAGTGGCTAAATTAGCTTCCCATAAACTTTTAAACCGTGCTGATAACCCTGAAGAAGGAAATTTAATTGTTCCATCTTCCTTTTTTATAGGAGACGTGCAGCTATGTATATCTACTGGTGGAAAAAGCCCTCTTATGGCCCGAAAGTTAAGAAAAAAAATACAAAAAGTAATAAAAAGGGAAGATATATTACAGCTTGAACTTCAAAGTTTCACCAGAAATATTCTAAAAGAAAAGATTTTTGAGCAGAAAAAACGTAGAGATTATCTATATGAAATACTGAATGATAAAAATATAGGCGAATTATTAAGGGAAGGAAATCTGGAAGGCGCTAAAGAATATGTAAAACAGTATCTAAACTTTAAATAATACCCTTCTCTTTTGTTTTGGGGTGATAAAGTGATTCTGAATATAAGAATCGACCATAAAACAGCAGATATTTGCACAATTGAAAAATATACTCGTCAAATGGAAGAACTCTTTTTGAAGATAAAGAAGGAGTGTATTGTAGATGAATATATTCAGATAAAAACATGCAATCGTGCTGAGCTTTATATTGTTCTTGAAAACATTGATCCTGATGATCTTGATTTTAATGCCCGTCGAAAAATCCCACAAAATCAAAGATTTTGGGGCTTCCGAAAATCAAAGATTTTCGATGCCCCGGAAATTCTACGAATTTCCGAGGGCCGCAAACACGCAGTGTTTGCCGGCTCTGATTTTTCGGGCAATCAAAAACCTTTGGTTTTTGATAGTTTTGTGGTTGAGACCGATGATGATGCCCTAAAACATCTTTTAAAATTAGCATGCGGTTTAGAATCCATGATAATAGGTGAAGATCAGATATTAGGGCAGATAAAAGATGCCAGAAAAAAAAGTATTTCTACAGGATCTTGCGGTCAAATTTTAGACACTATTTTTACTAAAGCCATTCATGTAGGTCAGTCTGTAAGAAAAAAAACAGGTATTAATAAGGGATCTATTTCTATTGGCTCAGCAGCAGTTGAACTTGCAGAATCAGTTCACGGAGATTTGAAATGCAAAAAAGTCCTGGTTATTGGCGCTGGAAAAATGGGAACCCTTGTTGCCAGGGCACTTGCAGAAAAACATCTTAAAGCAATTGTAGTTGCAAACAGGACTTATGATCGAGCAACACGTCTTGCAAAGGAACTTGGCGGTTTAGCAATACACTTTGATAGGCTTGATGAAGCTATGAGTGATGCAGATGTTATTATAAGTGCTACAGGGGCACCTCACTCTATTTTAGATCTTAATAAGGTTAAAAATGCAGTTCCGCCTGAAAATCTCCAGAAACTGGTGATGGTTGATATTGCAAACCCCCGGGACATTGAGGAAGATGTTAAAGAACTGGGTATTAAACTATTTAATATCGATGATTTAAGGGGAATAGCGGATAAAAACAGGAAGATGAGGGAATCTGAAGCATGTGAGGCTCAAAAAATTATTGATGAAGAGATCTTACTTTTAAAAAGGGCTTTAAAACGCCTTGAAGTTGAAACCCTTATTTCTAATATAAGGTACAGTGCAGAGAAAATAAGAATTCAGGAAACAGAAAAGGCATTTAAGATGCTGGGGGATATGAACGGTAGAGAAAAAATTATTGAAGACCTTACACAGGTCGTGGTTGATAAGATTTTCTCAGATATTATAAGGAACATTAAAACTGCAGCAGAAAATGATGATAAAAAATTAATTGAAACTGCAGAATGCCTTTTTGCAGGGGAGAAGGGTAAATAATTTAGTCCCGCAGATTTAAAACTGAATTTGATATATGATTTAAATTTCCACTGGGTTTATCTGGAATATTGGAAGGAAAAATTTAATTTTTACACCCAAAAAATATATATAACCATCGTTATATAACAATTGTAATAGTATTATAACAATTATAATAGTATTTTTTAATTAATTTTTGAAGTGAAATTATGACTTTTGACGTTGCAGTTATTGGAACAGGGGCTGGAGGCGCCACAGTAGCAAGGGAATTATCAAAAAAGGGACTTAAAATCCTGATTTTAGAGAAAGGAAAACACCATGAAACAGGAACATCAGTAGATCATATCAAAAATATTCCTATAGATTTAAAAATGGATTTGGAGAATAAAATTAAACAAAAATACGATTTTCTCAAGTTTCCTGCAGAATTAATGTATATTGAAGAGGTAGGTGGAACAACTTCAGTTTCTCTTGCAAATGCATGTTATGCCTGCAGCACATGTTATGTAAATTCTGCAACAGCACAGTTTAAAATCCATGATATGGATCTCTTTGAGGAACTTATAGATGCAAGTGCAGATTTAAAAGTTAGTCCATTTCCCGCAGATTTAATGGGACCTGCCACACGCAAAATAGTAGAGGCAGGAGAAAACCTCGGATTTTTCATGGAGCCTATGCCCAAATTCATTGATTTTTCTAAATGTGACGGGTGTGGGTTATGCATTCAGGGCTGTAAACCTGGTGCAAAATGGGATGCCATGGTGTTTGTAAATGAAGCCATAGCTAATGGAGCAACACTTATTTCTGATTTCTCTGTTACAAGGATTCTCCACAATAATGGAGAAGTTACAGGAGTAGAGGGCGTATCTGGAGACAAAACAAAATTTGATGTGAAAAAAGTTATACTTGCTGCAGGGGCTTTAAATACACCGGGAATTTTAAAAAATTCTGGAATTAAAGAAAATGTGGGCGAAGGATTATTCTTTGATCTTTTTATAACTGTGGGGGGATTTTTGAAAGGTGCAGGGCTCAATAAAGAAATTCCCATGGGAGTTAAATCTGAATCTGGCCCATATTTTTTATCACCGCATTTTTCCAGTCAACTTGTATCTCTTTTGGAAAATAAAGGATTTAATGCAGATTCAGATGATGTAGTAGGCATAATGGTTAAAATAGCTGATGAAGCTAATGGAAAGATCAATGATGATAAATCCATTGAAAAGATCCTTACTAAAAGAGATATTGACTTATTAATAGAAGGATATGAAAAAAGTGTTCAGTTACTCGTTGAAGCTGGTGTAGACCCACAATCCATAGTTTCAACACCAGTAAGAGGAGCACATCCTGGGGGAACAGCTGCAATTGGTAAAGTAGTTGATAATAACTTTGAAACAAAGATTAAAGGGCTTTTTATTGTAGATGCCAGTGTAATCCCTCAAGCACCAGGCAGGCCTCCAATATTAACAATAACAGCATTAGCTAAGAGGCTTGCTAAAATCATCGAAAAAAGAATGGTAAATAGAACCCCTATAACCGCCTGAACTGGTGAATTAACATGGAAAACAGATACTCAAGACAGACAATATTACAAAACATTGGAGAAGAAGGCCAGAGAAAACTCAAAAAAAGCCATGTTCTTATAGTAGGATGTGGAGCACTGGGAACAGTAGCAGCAAACAACCTTGCGCGTACTGGAACTGGTAAAATATCAATTTTAGACAGGGACTTTGTAGAATTGAATAATTTACAAAGACAGATACTGTTTGATGAAGATGACGTGGGAGAACCAAAGGCAATAGCCGCAACCCGGAAATTGAGGTCAATTAATTCAGATATAGAAATAGTGCCGTTAGTTAAGGATTTAAACCATACAAATATTGAAGAGATAATTAAGGACGTGGATCTGGTTCTTGACGGGACAGACAACATCCAGACAAGAATGCTTATTAACGATGTCTGTGTCAGGGAAAAAATTCCATGGATTTATACAGGAGCCATAGGAACATCTGGAATGACCATGAACATCCTTCCAGGTGCAGCGTGTATTCGATGTCTTTATCCAAGTATCCCAAAACCAGGTTCACTACCAACATGTGATACAATGGGTGTATTAAACACTATAACAGTAATCATGAGCTCAATGGCCAGTACAGAAGCAATAAAAATACTTCTTGGGGAAGTAAAGCCTGAAAATGGACAGGACAGTAACCTTATAGTATATGATGCATGGAACCATTCATTCGATGAAATACTTGTCAGAAAAAATGAAGAATGTGCATGCTGCGTGGATGGAAGCTTTGATTATTTAGATGCAGAAAAAAGGGAAGTTATAACCTCCCTTTGCGGTCGAAATGCCGTCCAAATAACTCCTGCAAATCCAAAAGAGATAGAACTACCTGGACTGGCTTCTAAACTTGAACATTTAGGCAGCGTCAAATGTGCAGATTTTATACTGCTTTTTAAGGCTTCAAACTGTGAAATATCAGTATTTAGAGATGGAAGAGCCATAATTAAAGGAATAAATAATGAAAATGCGGCAAAATCTATTTATGCAAGATATATCGGCAATTAATAGCCCTAAATATGTTTGGTAATCAACTATATTGATATACTAGGAGGGCCATATAATTAATATCAATTTTTTCTCTTAATAATTTAATTTGACATATGGAGTACAAACAAGATGAAAACTCTTAAAATAGGTGAAAATACCCTTCAGCTTGCAGAAATAATTATTAATGACCTAAAAGCATCAGAAGATCTTGGAATTCTTAAATGCATCCAGTGTGGTATGTGTACATCTATCTGTCCTGCAGCAAGGCACACAGATTACGATCCAAGGAAAATGGTTAAAAGAGCACTGGATAATGATGAAAGCTTAATTTTAGATGATATAATCTGGAACTGTTTTTACTGCTACACCTGCCACAGTGTATGCCCTGTAAACAACAGTGCCTGTGAAATAAATCAAATACTAAGGCAAAAAGCAATTGATGAAGGTAAAGGAAAATCTAAAGTAGCTCCGTTTTCGGCGTACGGAGATAGTTTCCTTGAATTCGGGCTTGGAGCAGTGCACAGTGATTTTTTCAATGATCTGGTGAAGGATTATGGAAAAGAATGGCTGGAATTAAAGGTTAATTTAGAGGATATAAGGAAAGAATTAGGTCTTGGACATATATTACTACAAGAAAAGGATATAAATGATATTAATGAGATTTTAGAGAAAACAGGATTCAAAAAAAGGTTAGAAATAATAAGGCAGGGTGTGGATGAAGAAAATACCAGATAAAGAAATTTTACTCTTTAAAAGCTGCCTTGTAAATGTTGAATACCCGGGCGTTGAATCATCGACCAGATTTTTGTTTGATAAACTGGGAATTGAATACATTACAAGTGAAAAACAGTCTTGCTGCACTGGTTTAGGGCATTATACTGATCTATTTGACCAGCTTTCAACTTCTGCACTTGCAGCAAGGAATTTTGCAATTGCAAGAAAAGAAGGTCATAAAAATTTAGCCACGCTGTGCGCTACATGTTATGCTATACTTAAAAAATCAGCAAATATCTTAAATAAAAAGAACGATGTTAGAGGTAGGATAAATAAGATTTTTGAAGATTCAAATATCCCTGATTTAACATACAATGTGGAAGACATGGATTCAAGGGATAATATTTTTCACGTTGCTGAAATTCTGTTTAATAAGGTCAGAGAAATTGAAGGTCTTGTTGAAATAGATCTATCAGGATTTAGAGTAGCTTCTCATCATGCCTGTCATTACTGTAAAGTGCACCATAATGACACAATTGGAAATGTAAGAGATCCTATGCTTATTGAGACTCTTGCAAAGGCGTGCGGTGTTGAAACTCTAGAGTGGTATGATCATAAAACAAGTACATGTGGTAATGGTTTCAGGCAGCGTTACATGAACAGAGACCTGTCATTTTCAGTAACTTCTGAAAAATTAATGAGTTTAAAGGAGAATAAAGTTGATATATTACTTCACATGTGTCCAAATTGCCAGATGCAGTTTGATAGAAACCAGAAAGTAATTGGAGAGTCACTTGGAGTTGAGTTTAATATAGTATGCTTTAATATTTCCCAGTTTTTAGCGCTTGCACTTGGAGCTGACCCTTACAGGGTAGTGGGAGTTCAAACACATACAGTTCCTATAGAGCCTATTTTAGATGAAATAAAACCTCTTGAGGTAAAATAGTGAATAATGGTTCAAGATATGCACCAAAAAGCAGTGTTGATATCGGCGTTTTTTTATGTAAATGCGGAGGAAATATCTCTGATACCGTGGATATTGAAAGGCTCAGTTCATCAATTGATGCTAAAGTAGTTAAGGAATTTGAAAACCTCTGCTCTATAAAGTGTCAGAAAAATATCAGAGACATTATACTGGAAGAGGAATTGGATAGGGCAGTAATTGCAGCCTGTTCACCAATTACTCATGAAAAAACATTTAGAAAGCATGTAGCTCCCTTAAATCCATATCTCCTTGAAATGGCCAACATAAGGGAGCAGTGTTCATGGGTACATTCTGATGTGGATAAAGCCACAGATAAAGCAATATCTCTTACAAATGCAGCCATTGAACGAGTTAAATATGCAAGACCTCTGGATGCAATAGTTCGAAAAACCAAAAAAAGCGCTGCTATAATTGGTGGAGGAATTTCTGGAATTACCTCAGCACTTTCACTTGCAAAGCAGGGCATCAAAGTACACATAATTGAAAAAAGCCCCACTGTCGGGGGAAATATGATAAAAATCGGTAAAGTTTTCTCCCCGGAGAAGCTTGCAGAAGAGTGTGCACTATGCCTTTTCAACCCGCTTATAAATGAAGCTGTACACCATAAAAACATCAATATAATCACCAATGCAGAGCTTAAATCATCGGTACGAAAAACTGGAAACTTTAATTTACTTGTTGAAAGAAAAGCGACCTATGTTAGGGAGGATAAATGTACTGCGTGCGGTAATTGCACCGAAGTTTGTCCAGTTGATGTTCCCAATGAATGGAATGAAAAATTGATGATGAGAAAAGCAATCTACAAGCCTTTCCCTCAATCAGTGCCAGATGCTTATACAATTGACGAAGAAAACTGTATTAAATGCGGCAAATGTGTAAAAGTCTGTGCAATGAACGCCATTAACCTTAAAATGAAGGGAGAAATTATACCACTTGACGCGGGATCAGTAGTTATAGCAACAGGACATAAAGGATTTGAACTTAAAAAACGTCCTGAATATGGATATTGCCGATATGAAAATGTAATAACTCAAATGGAACTTGCAAGGATAATGGGGGTGAATGGACCCACAAATGGTAAATTACTCAAGCCTTCAGATGGTAAAATACCTGAAAGAGTGGTAATGATTCAATGTGCAGGTTCCAGGGACGATAAGCCAGAAGGCAAACGTTACTGTTCAAAAGTCTGCTGTATGGTAGCATTAAAGCATGCAAGTTTTATAAGACGTTATTATCCAGATACTGAAATAATCATCTGTTACACTGACATGAGAACTCCCGGAATGTATGAAAACTACTTCAGATACGTTCAATCAAAGGAAGTTAAGCTATTGAGAGGTCGTCCAGGAGAAATAACTAAAAAAGGCGACAATCTTGTTGTAAGAGTAGAAGATACCCTGAATGGTGAACTGACGGAGATAGAAACTGATATGGTTGTTTTATCTGAAGCAATGGAGCCATCAGATGGAACATTAAAGGTAGCAGAAACATTAAATGTGGGACTTACTGAAGACTTATTTGTTAAAGAAAAGCATCCAAAGATAAGGCCAGTTAGCACAGATGTTGAGGGAATTTATGTCTGTGGAACTGCACAGGGACCAAAAGATATTACAGAAAGTGTTTCACAGGCAAATGCAGCTGCCTCTAAGGTTTCAGAGATTATGAACAATGGATTAGAAATAGAACCCACAATTGCAGAAATCAATCATTCCCGATGCAATATGTGCGGTAATTGTATAGATGCATGTAAATATAAGGCCATTTACATGTATGATGAACATATAGCAGTTGATCCAGTATCCTGTACTGGCTGCGGGATATGTATCTCAAAATGTAAGCACAACGCAGTTGAAATAATGGGCCAGACAGATGCTCAAATACATGCCATGATTTACGGTATGTTAAAGGATAAAAAAGACGATGAGCGAAGGATCCTGGCATTTGTTGATTATATAGGTTATGTGGCCTCTGACAATATTGGGATAAACAGGATATCCTATCCTGAATCGGTTAGAATCATTAGAATCTCATCAATAAACCGTTTAATGCCCAAACATATTATTTTTGCATTTGAAAACGGTGCAGACGGTATATTTTTAGGCGAATATCCTGATGATATAATGTATCCAGCTATCCAGGAGAAAGTCAGTGAATTCAGATCCGTACTTCTAAAAAACAGCATAGATCCTGATAGATTAATGTATTATAAAGTTTATGCACCTTATTTTAGGGGACTGGCTAAGAAACTTACGGAATTTGATAAACAGGTCAGTAAAGCTCTTGATAAGCTTGAAGCAGTTTTATACAAGGCTTCATCTAAGGATTTATAATTAGCTTTTTTAATGAATTCTTGTAATTCCATTAACTTTATCAAAGTCAGAATCAAAAGAAACCATTCTTTCTATTTTTAAATTTTTCATTCAAAATTTCTCTCCTCTTTATACTTTCTTTTTAAGTTCTACAGCATCAGTTTCTGGCCCGTCAACTATTCCAAAGATGTCATCAATGGTCACTTTCTTACGAAATTTGACTTCAGCTCCCTTTTTTGTGGATTTCTATTCCACAATGTCCCCGCCGGGGTGTTGGATGAAAGGTATAGTAAAATAAAACGTTGAACCTTTACCCAATTCTGATTCAACCCATACATGGCCATTATGACGTTCAATGATTCTTTTTACGATTGAAAGTCCAATTCCAGTCCCCTTATATTCATCCAGTGTATGTAATCGCTGGAATATTGTAAAAATTCGTTCAACATATTGTGGTTCCATCCCTATTCCGTTATCCTGGACACTAAAGACATATTCCTTTTTTTCTTCATCTTTTCTTGATGAAACATGGATTTTCGGCGATTCATTGGGTTTTTTAAACTTTATTGCATTGGATATGAGGTTCTGGAATACTGTGGTAAGCTGGCTTTGATCAGCTGTTATTTCAGGGAGTTTGTCATGGGTAACTTCCACATCACACTCTTCAATTGCACCTTTTAAATAAAACAATGCTGTATCAAGCGCTTCATTGGCATCTATCTCTTTAAATTCGCTGCCCTTTGTCATTATTCTGGAATATTCAAGTAAATCGAGTATCATCTGCTGCATTCTTTGAGCTGCTTCTACTACATATCCAATAAATTCATCAGCATCAGGATCTAATTTTTCTTTATAACGATGCTCTAAAAGTTGTGTAAAACTTGAAATAGTCCTTAAAGGCTCCTGAAGGTCGTGAGAAGCAACATAAGCAAACTGCTGCAATTCTTCATTGGAACGCTTTAATTCTTCTTCTAATCTTTTTCGCTGGTTAATATCAACAACTGCCACTTTAATCTGGATTTCAAAGTCACGCTGCGGCAGTAATTCAACATGAGCATGAAAAATAATACCATTTCTTCGGATAAGCTCCATTTCAAATACTTGTTTCTCCATTGCCTTAAGGGCATGTTTTAAATGATATTGAAACGATTTTGAGTATTTTGGCGCTACATACCATGCAAACAGGGTTTTAATTAAGCTGTCCTTTGTAAAACCTAATAAATCTGCACCAGTAGTATTTACTTCAGTGATGGTACTTTTTAAATCAAGTGTAAAATATCCAACAGGGGCAAAATTGTAAAGATCATAGTATTTCTCGTGCAATTTTTCCAGTTCCCTTCTTGAAGCTCTGAGTTCTTCATTCTGCATTTCAAGTTCGATCTGGTGCACTTCCAGTTCATGAATAAGCGCTTCAACATCTTCTGGAAGTTCGGGTAAAGTATTTATTTTTTCATGTAATCTTTTTTCTGCAGCTAAGCGTAGTTTTTCTTTTTTGTTCATTATTACATTTCCCCCCCCCCAATACTTAGAATTAACTTCATTTGGACATATCATTAATATTAAAGAATTTAATAGTATTTTTTTTTAATTTATTTAAAATAGGATATAGTTTCTTATTTCACTCAATCATGCATTTTTACTTATTTCTTTGATATTCTGGTTTATCAGTTACATCTTCAATTGCAAGAAGTATGAATCCTTTTCCTATGGTTTTGCCACATATCTGTTTTTCCTGGAGTTTTTGACCATTTAAAAGCATCTTTTTATGGCCTACTTTTGGGAAGTCGTGTTCAACTTCGAAATTTTTAAATTCCTTGTTTTCAGGGAGTATTTTTTCCAGTAAATGTCTGAGCTTTGGAATGTCCCACTGGTTATCCCCAAGTTTGTAGAATAATTTTCCTTCAGTTGATTCTTCTTTAACTTCAAATTTATCATAAAATGACTTATTCACTGATATAACCTTTAATTCATTATCTAATACTACAAAAGGCTCATGTACAGTATCTATAATATTTTTTACATACTCTAATTGACTTGCAAGCTTTTGTACTTCTTTCTGCTCGCTAATATCCATAAAAGTAATTACAGCTCCATCAATAATGTTATCTAAGGTTTTATAAGGTATTATTCGTACAAGGTACCATTTTCCGTCCTTTGTACGCACTTCTTCTTCTTTATAAATCACCCGGTCCATTACCTCTTTTATGTCATTGATCATGTTTTCATATTCTAAATTAGATACAATATCTTCAAGGGGCCGATCCACATCTGTTGGGATTAAATTAATTAAGTTTGTTGCCTCTTTGGTGTAACGCTTTATTTTAACGTCTTTATTCACGAATATGGTTGGGATTTCAATGCTGTTTAGGAGGTTGTTCATATCATCGTTGACTTCTGAAAGCTGGTCAACTTTGTTTTGAAGTTCTGTGTTTACGGTGAGCAGCTCTTCATTTAATGACTGTAATTCTTCTTTAGATGTTTCTAATTCTTCATTGGTACTTTGCAGCTCTTCATTCATGGACTGTAATTCTTCATTGGCCGATTTAAGCTCTTCATTTGAAGTTTCAAGCTCTTCTATGGTTGTGTGAAGACGATCTTTTGTAACATTTAACTCCTCTTCAAGTTTTCGGATATGTCTATCTTTTTTAGGAGCGGTTGCAGGAAGCTTTTCTTTTTGCTTTCCCATAGATACTATATCTTTAAATGTGACCATTAAAAGACCTTTCATCATTTTTGGCCGGCTAATGGGCCGCACTGTCAAACTAATTGGTTGATATCCTCCATTAGTTTTAACATCTAAACTTTTATATTCTATCTCTTTATTTTTTAAAACTGCTTCATTTATTGCAGAATTCAATTCAAATTTGATTCCTTCTCTTGCCATATCTATGATACTAAGATTTGCTATGCCTTCTGCAGGTTCCAGGTATTTTCCTACTCTTCCATGGATGAAAACAATTCTTCCATCGTTATTTACTATTACTGTTGGCGGGGCGTATTTTTCAATAAGTATTTTTTCAACGTTTTTGGCAATGTTTTGCTCTGTTTTCCCGATTATTTCTAAATCTTCAACAGCAGTAAAGTCCTGTGGTAATTTTGCATATGGAAATCTAACAAATTCCCCCGCAGGGTATTGTTCTGTCTTTCTAGATTTATAAATCTTCCATTTAGTGTCTAAAGTTGTGAATGATTCTACAAAATTACTTATGCTCTCCGATGGGCCAAGGAACATAATGCTTCCGGATTTTAAGGCATAATTGAATGCAGATAACATTTTCTTCTGAGCATCTTTATTCATGTAGATTAAAACATTTCTGCAGGATATTACATCGAGTTTACTGAATGGAGGATTAATAAGAACATCATGGGGAGCAAATATTGCCATTTCCCTTATATTTTTTTTAACTCTATAACCGTCGCCTTTTTTGGTGAAAAATCTGTGTAAACGCTCTGAACTTATATCTGTGACAATGGTACTTGGATAGGTTGCAGCTCGAGCAATATTAATAGCATCTCCATCTATATCTGTACCAAAAAGCTGAACTTCTAAATTTTTCACTGATTTATCCATATATTCTTGAAGGATCATGGCGATGGAGTAAACCTCTTCACCAGTGGAACAGCCCGGAATCCAAACACGAACTCTATCCCCATCTCTTTTTTTATCAAGCACTTCTGATATTAATTTATCTTTAAAGGATTCAAATGCCTTGGGATCTCTAAAAAAGCTTGTAACATTGATTAAGAGTTCTTTAAAGAGTACATTGATTTCTTTAGGATTTTCCTGGATGAATTTAAGATAATCAGATACTTTATCGATTTGATGAACGTTCATCCTTCTTGCAATTCTCCTATTTATGGTGTTTTCTTTATAGAGTGAAAAATCATGCCCTGTCATGTTTCTAATTAAAATGAGAATTTTTTGAAGTGAACTGAGGGTTTCTTCATCTCTCCCAATTATTTTTTTAGGGGGTTTCTTACCCAATCGTTTTATATATGAAATTAAATCCTTTGGTATTTTTTCAGGCCGTGTAATATAATCTACAAGGTCTGTATCTATCGCACTTGCAGGCATACTTCCAGATACTGCAGATTCCGGGTCTTGAGCTATTACCATTCCGCTCATACTTTTAATGGCTCTTATACCAATAGTACCGTCTGATCCATACCCTGAAAGAATAATACCGATTGCATAATCTTCCAGATCATCTGCAAGTGATTGAAAGAAAAAATCAATGGGTCTTCGAAGACCATGAGGCTCTTTAGGAACAGCCAGATGCAGTATCCCATTTATAATCCCTACATTTTTATTGGGAGGAGTAACATACAGCTTATTTGGTTCAACATGCATTCCTTCTTCAATTTCAAGAACTTCCATATCAGTGTATCTTGAAAGTAATTCCACCATCGAACTTTTATGAGATGGATCAAGGTGCTGGATCAGGACAAATCCTAAACCAGAATCAGTGGGCATGTTCTGGAATATTTTCCCTAAAGCTTCAAGTCCTCCAGCAGATGAGCCAACACCCACTACTGGAATCCGTTTCTTTTCTTTAGGATCATCTTTTAACTTATTGCCCTGATCTTTCATATTAATACTCCTATAGCTTATTTAAGTATGGGCATTGCTTAAAATATGATTAATCTTTGGTTAATATAGTATTTATTGAAGTTTTATTTCAAATATTAATTTTTATGATGCAAGTGGTTATTATGTTTTTATATAAAATTTCGATGTATCGTTATAGGTGAAAGAAAATATTAATTTGAAATTTAAATTATAGTTAATCGCTAAACTTTTTTAACTTTTGGCATGAATCTTTTAATCCATTCTCTGGCGAATGATAACGATTTAGAGTAATGGATGAAGTATTTTTGGATTAATTTTCTAATTTG
>JAVSLW010000021.1 GCA_039666455.1 Methanobacterium sp.
TGCGGGTGTCGTAGGCCCAGATGCGGTTGTCACCCTTGGTCGAGAAGTACACCACGCCTTCAAAGAACCACAGGCCCTCGCCCCCCTTGAACACCGTGCCTGGCGCCCGGTCGCCCATCAGGCCACGCACCACCTTCTGGGCCACACCCGGCTGCACCACGTCCAGCCATTCGGTGGCCTGGGGTTGGCTCAGGTCCACCTCGGTGCCCGGGTAGGCGCCCGAGCCCACCCCGCGAATCACCATCACCTGCAGGCGCCCCTGCTCCAGACGGGGTCGGGAGGCGCCAGCAGGCCAGTCCTGGGCGCTGCACACGAAGCGGTAGAAGCGGCCGTCGCTTTCGTCTTCAGTCAGGTACAAGATCTTGTGGACCGGGTCCACCGCCACGGCCTCATGCTTGAAGATGCCCAAGGCGGGCCGGGGGCGCGCATCCAGCTGCGTGCCGTAGGGGTTCACCTCCCACACCCGGCCCAGCTCGAACTCTTCACCCGACAGCCAGGTGCCCCAGGGGGTCTTGCCCCCAGCGCAATTGGCCGTGGTGGCGCCCAGCAATCGCCGGCCCTGCACCACCTCACCCGCCGCATTGAAGCGCAACATGCCCACGCCGCCCACCAAGGGCAGCTCGCTGTTGCTCACGTACATCCAGCCACCGTCCTCGCAGGCGTAGGTGGCGCCGCCATCCGGCAGGCCATGCCAGCGGTACAGCGAGCCACGCACCGGGCGATCGCCGGCCCGGGCCACCACACGGCTGGTGAACCCGGCCGGCAAGCGCACCCCGTTGGCATCGGGCGCCTGCAGTGGGCCCAAAGGCGGCAACTGGCCCTGGCGGGCAGACGCTGGCGAGGCAGCCACCTGGCCGGGCAGTGCCACCGCGGCGCCCAAGGCACCCGCCGTCCAGAACATCTGGCGCAAAAACTCCCGACGCGGGGCGCCAGTGGTCACACGAACGGGATGATGGGGCTGCAGCAGCATGGGTACTCCTGGGCGCGGGGACGCTGTTTGGGCGATGGGAAGAACACGCATCATCGTGCGCGCAGATGACAGCGTTCTGACACTGCGGTCCACCCCAGGCGCGGCGCCACATATTCCCTGAACCATCGGCATAGGGGGCCTCCGTCTCGGAGGCACCCCTGCCACACCACCCGGCATGCGGGTCCGCACCGGGCGGTTCGAGGGCTTGAGGTCAGGAGAGCCGGGGTACACCCAGACTGTC
>JAVSLW010000022.1 GCA_039666455.1 Methanobacterium sp.
TGTTATAAATCAAAATAAATCAGACAAATTCGTATTCATTTATGCAAATTGAACCATACAGCAAAGAAGCAGAGAGATGAAATAATCTGCATTTTTGTTATGCAAATTAAGGTATCTGGCAATAATTTTCTTAGAAAGGGAAAAGGGAAAGCCGGCTTGTCGTCCTAATTTGCTTTCCCTCTTTGGTAATAACATCTATGATTATTATTGCCAGATTTGTTGGAAATATAACACGAAACTTCATTTTAGGGAAAACAAATATCAATGTATGCAAATTTGGCTGCAAAAGATGCTCTTACGGAGGACGTCTGCACCGTCACGGGACATACTCCCGTAACGTCATCACTATCTCTCAAATATTTCAAATCAATATCCAGCGTTTCAAGTGTCCCATTTGCAAGAAAACATGCTCTATGCTTCCGTCTTTTCTTATCCCGTATTTTCAGTATTCCTTTGATTTAATTACAATTACCCTTTATATAGTCTATACCCTGTATCGCACTCCTTCCCATGTACCCGCACTCATGAAGGAAATTGGTTCTCACTGTCATATATCACTACAGTCTATTCTGTTCTATATGAAAAGGTTTAACTCACAAAAGTTCAGGATAAACAGCTTCTTTACAGCTTATGACAGCTTTTATTATGATGTGGATATATTATCTCTTAATGATTTTGTTGCTGCCGGTATCCTGTTGAAGAAGATATTTCTTTACAATAGGTTCTACGGTTCCTTCAACTTGGATTATCAAATGATGTTCCGTAATTATTTCATGTCTCCTTGATTACTTCTGTTATGAAAGGTCTTATTCTGCCATTTTTTAAATTTATCCGTATTTTTACTGCATAAAATGATGTTTAGTCACTTTGCTAAAGCTTTCATTTCGGCTGACAACAGCCCGAATTGATGCGTCTTTTCATCCCACACTCCTTTTCACCACGTCCATTTGAATATACGCCCCCATGCTTGTCAATATTTAGCATATAGACGATTTAGAGGAGGTATGCCACTTATGGATGAAACTACAAAGCAGAAGATAGCTCTGTTTAAATACTCTCTCATTGCACCTCTTTTGATAAACTCCTATGTCCAACCTACCGCAAAAGCATATATCGAATCTATCTGCGGCAAGGTTTATGAAACCCCTTACTATGGTAGTCGTGAATTCTCGCCTTCCACCATCAAAGATTGGTTGACCGATTACCGTAAGCACGGGATTGAAGGACTGTATCCTGCAAAGCGAAGCGACTGCGGTACTTCGAGGTTGCTGAATGAAGTTGCCAAACGATACATCATCGAATCCAAAACAGAAAACCCATCAAAACCTGTTCGTGTAATTTTTCATGAGATGGTGGTCAAAGGTATTGTCGCTCCTGATTCTATTTCTATGTCTACTATCCAGCGGTTTGTGTCAAATCATAAACTTAACAGAAAGAGCGTCGAACATAAAGACCGCCGGGCTTTCTCTATGGAATTCCCGGGAGACTGTTGGCAATCCGACGTAAGTACAGGTCCATATCTTACAATTAATGGCTTCAAGAAGAAAACTTACATCATAGCCATAATTGATGATAATTCACGGGCAATAATGGCCTGCTCAGCATTTTATGAACAAAACTTGATCTCCTTGCTCTCAGTATTTAAGCAGGCTGTACAGCGCCGAGGAATTCCTAAAAAACTTTTTGTTGACAATGGGCAAATTTATCGTTCAGATCAACTCCAGTTTATCTGCGCCTCTCTGGGTACAGTCTTATCCCATGCCGAAATATACCAAGCTCAAAGTAAGGGAAAAATTGAACGTTGGTTCCATACGTTCCAATCTCAGTTTTTAAATCTCTTGGACTGGACGAAGCTTAATTCCCTTGAAGAATTAAACCAAAAGCTCAACAGCTATATTGAGGACCAATATCATCAGACCATTCATTCTACCATTAAAACTAAACCAATTGACAAATATCTAGAGCATCTTGATAAAATACGGTTTGTATCCTCTAAACAGGAGCTTGACCATATCTTTCTGTACAGAACGACAAGAAAAATCAAAAATGATGCTACGCTCCCTATCCTAAATGTGCACTTCGAAGTACCTGCTAAGTATATCGGAGAACGAATAAACGTACGCTACGATCCCACCTGTCTCGACAAGGCCTATATATTTAATGACAACGGAAAATGTCTGGAAGCTATTCATCCTGTCGACAGGGTGGCTAATTCAAAAGTACTGCGAAACTCTAAGGTTTTACCTATAGATTTTTCGGAATTTTCTCAATAACAAAGGAGATATTGTTTATGTTTCAAGCATTTTATGGCATGGATTTCAACCCGTTTTCTAAAGAGGTTGATATCAAATACAGTTTTAAGTCTAATGACTTTACTCAGGCCAGCAACAGACTTGAGTATCTCAAACAGGTCAAGGGAATTGCCCTAATTGCCGGTGAACCAGGCTGCGGGAAAACATTTTCTCTCAAGTGTTTTGTATCTTCACTCAACAGGAATCTCTTCAAGACCGTGTATGTCCCTCTTACTACCCTCACGGTAAAGGAATTCTACATGCTCCTGTGTGATCAGCTGGGCGTCATCCCCACATACAAGAAGGTGGAATTGTTCAAACAGATCCAAGAATCCATTTTAAACTATGCCGGTAAAAATATTACTCCTGTCATAATCATCGATGAGGTTCAGTTCATATCAAATGCTATTCTTGATGATTTAAGACTGATCCTGAATTTCGATATGGATACCAGGAATCCGTGTATTGTCATACTTTCAGGACAGCCCAAACTGGTGCTTCAGTTGAATAGACAGATACATGAGGCATTACGGCAACGAATTATCGTCAACTATACTTTCAACGGATTAAGTAGAGATGAAACAAAGGAATACATACTTTCACGTCTAAAAGCTTGTGGCATTTGCGAATCTATTTTTGAGGAGAATGCCTATGAGTTCATTTATGCTTCTACCGCAGGTTTTGCAAGAAAAATCAATAATCTTGTCACAATGGGCTTAATATGCGGCGCTAGGGAAAAGACCCGAACTTTGAATTCAGAACTAATGCTTCGTGCTTTAAATGAGATGAGCATTACTGCTTCTTGATATTTCTGGGGTGTCTCTTCTCTTCCGGGTGGCCAGGGCAACGCAGGGGTGCGACCCGAGTAACCGGAGGAAGTGGAAAGCTGATCCTCTGCCGGGGTCTCCCGGTGGAGAAGGGACATCCCGAATTATTTGATTCAGCTTTTTACTTTTATTCGTTAAACCCTAGGGGTTTGGGGATGAAATCCCCAATCGGATGTTATACTATCAACAGTATGGATAAAAAAGCGAAAGCAGACAATCTTGAACAAAAGCTATTAAGGGTGACTACGATTTCTAAAACCACCATCAGGTGGTTTTTAACGTTTGTTTAAACTTGCTGAGCTGATAAGAATGCCGTAATTTGCATTTTCGGTTCAATTCTTAATGTGCAAATTATCCCATCCGACTTTTTAAGGCGGTATTATGCTGTACTTAAGGATATTTTATTTTGCCTAATCGAGATCATTTTATCGCGGCGCGTAACA
>JAVSLW010000023.1 GCA_039666455.1 Methanobacterium sp.
GTATCTATGAAATTGAAGGTGCAAAAGAGGTGGCTATTGAATTTAAGAGCTTCTCTAAAAATGCAGGGTTTACAGGAACAAGATGTGCCTATACTGTAGTTCCAAAGGAAGTCATGGGTTACGATAAGGATGGAAACCCATATTCTTTAAACTCGTTGTGGAACAGGAGACAGACCACTAAATTCAACGGAGTCTCATACCCTGTTCAGGCAGCAGCTAAAGCAGTGTATTCAAAAGAAGGGCAAAAAGAAATTAAAGAATATATTGAATACTACATGAAAAATGCAAGCTTAATAAGGGAAAGTCTGTCTAAATTGGGATTAAATGTTTACGGTGGAATTAATGCACCTTATATATGGGTTAAAACACCAGACAACATGGATTCATGGGAATTCTTTGACCTTCTTTTAAACGAGGCACAGGTAGTTGGAACACCAGGTGCAGGTTTTGGGCCAGGTGGTGAGGGTTATTTTAGAATAACTGCATTTAACACTCTTAAAAACACTGAGGAAGCCATGGAGAGGATATCAAAATTATCCTTTTAATCTGCTATTTTTTAAGGTTATAAAGTTACTGGGTGGCCGTAGAGAAAGGTTTTTATTAAGAGCTTCCAAAGATAAGAGAGGCAAAGAAATTTGGAGAACACAATATGACATGCAGTATATTAGTTGGTGGCAGCTTTGGAGATGAGGGTAAAGGAAAATGTATTACTTATCTTTGTTACAATGATAAACCTGATATAATAGCAAGGGCAGGCGTAGGGCCAAATGCAGGCCATTCTGTAGAATTTAAAGGAGATAAATACGGATTAAGATTAACTCCGTCTGGATTTTTCCATAAAGATGCAAGACTGCTAATTGGGGCAGGAGTACTTGTAGATCCACAGGTTTTTATACATGAACTTGATTATTTGAACAAATATGATGTAAAGGGAAGGACATTTGCTGATTACAGATGTGCAATCATAGAAGAGAAACATAAAGAACAGGACAGGGCTTCAGACTATCTATCCAAGAAAATAGGAAGTACAGGTACGGGGTGCGGACCTGCAAATGCAGATAGGGTAAACAGGATAGCTAAACTTGCAGGAGACGTGGATGAATTGAAAGATTACATCACTGATGTTCCTAAGGAAGTTAATGAAGCACTTGATGATGAGAAAGATGTTTTTATTGAAGGATCACAGGGTTTTGGCCTGTCACTGTACTATGGCACATATCCATATGTAACAAGCAAAGATACAACTGCAAGCACTGCAGCAGCAGATGTGGGTGTTGGTCCAACCCGTATAGATGAAGTAATTGTGGTATTTAAGTCATACATCACCCGTGTGGGTGCTGGACCGTTTAAAACTGAAATATCACAGGAAGAAGCTGAAAAAATGGGTCTTGAAGAGTATGGGGTTGTAACCGGCAGAAGAAGGAGAGTAGGGACATTTGATATGGATCTTGCAAAAGAGGCCTGCATGATAAATGGAGCTACACAAATTGCATTAACATGTGTTGACAGAATTTTCAAGGAATATGAAAGGGTTAAGGATTATTCAAAGCTTTCTGGAGAAGTTAAAAGATTCATTGAAGAAATTGAAGAGGGGACTGGAGTTCCAGTAACTATAATCTCTACAGGTCCAGATCTGGAAGATACAATTGACCTGAGGGATGAACTTCTTTAAATTCCCTGAAAACTATTTTTTTTATCTGAGTTAAATCTTTGAAGCATCAAACAGGTCACAATCAATCCAAAAATACCTGCAGCTAATATATTTTCATTTTGTTACTGTTCAAGTTGATTTTGACTGATTAAAAATTCCCATATCTTTAAAAATGCATGTATATTCACCGCTGCATGTATATATGAAGATGGTAAAAATAGAAGAAGCTCTAAAATCTATGAATCCAGAAACCGTATAAATGAGTAAAAACCAGAAAAACGCTGGGATACCCTGGAATTTATTCTGGGAGAGAAAAACTGGCTTTTTGGATGATAAGAAATTATTTATATGCGAACTAACATAAGATTTGACCATGAAATATACAATAATCCTTGAAAAAGAGGAGGAAGGCGGGTATTCTGCTCAATGCCTCGAATTGCCAGCTGCCATTAGTCAGGGTGAATCAAAGGAAGAAGCCATTGAAAATATAAAAAAAGCGATTGAAGCTGTGTTAGAGGTGCTTAACCAGGAAGTAGAGAGATTAGGCAAAGTAGCCGAAATTTCTAAGGTGGAATTAAGAGTCTAAGAAACTGCAGGCAGTTTCTGGGAAAAGTACTATCAAAGCACTCGTAAAATTAGGCTTTGCAGTTAGGCTGGGAAAGGGAGATCATGTAGTGTTACAGAAGAATCACAGAGTATTTTCCATTCCACTGCATAAAACACTCAAGAAAGGAACTTTGAGGAAAATTCTAAAACAGGCAGGAATATCTGTAGAAGAATTTAATGAGGCGTTATAAAATAGGGCAGATATATACTGTTTACATACATATTACCGAGAGTGTAACATGAGGGGATCTAAGGGGAAATGAACTTCTTTAAATTCCCTGAAAACTCTTTTTTTATTTTAAAGCTTTTTAAATATTCCAATATCTTTTAAAATGCAGGTAAATTCACCATTGCATATATATGAAATGTAGTAAAAATAGAATTTGAAACTTTTTTTGCAAAAATAATAAAAAAATATGAAAATGAATGTGGAAATAGAAAAGTATATAAGTATATTCTTATATAATAATAACATGTTGAGGATAAATTCTGAACAGTGCTGTGATTTATCTCTTGAACTGGAAGAATTATTCAAAGCACTTGGAAACATCAACCGGCTGTTATTAATATATAAAATGACATCGGGAGAAGTGGAAAAAGTCAGCGTAACTCAAATGGCTAATATGATGGGTTTAACACAACCGGCAGCATCACAACATCTAAAAATACTGAAAACTGCCAGAATCCTCACTGCAGAAAAAAGAGGTAACCACATCTACTACACATTTAACAAGAGTGCAATGATAAATCACAAAGAAAAAATTGATTTTTTATTCGGCTGCGTACTATCCAAGTGCAGCAGCTCCAAAAAAAGATAATAAGATTCATAAATTAAAAAAAGAGGATTAAAAAAGGTAAAAGCCGCCATGGGGCAAAAAAGTCTTCAAAAAAATGCGATTTTGACGTATTTTATAAAAAGGCTGCAAACCATCTGCCCATGGAGTGATACCATGAAAGAAATGAATGCTAATGAAAAATTATCAGTATTATTTATACCAGACACAATCCTGTTACATGAAACCAACATAAACTTGAAAGTTGATAAAAAGATAGGTAGAAGATTATACAACCGTGCTGCAAGAGACAATTTTTATGGAATCGTAGCTGGTGTTCGCGAAGTAAATGAAGATGGCCTATATATAGACGATGATTTTTACAATGTAGGAACATTGATAAAAGTCAACAAAGCCAAAGAGATGAGGGATTTCTATCATATTAATGTAGACATCCTGGAAAGAGTAGAAATAGAAAAATTCATTCCGGATGGTCGAGATTACAGGGCAAAATACCATTTAATTCCAGATATTGTAGACATTGATGAAGAAAATCAGAAAGAAATCCTGAAACAGATAAGATTCCTAATTTCAGAGATAAGTGAAAACTTTAAAGGTTCAAAAACTTACGTAGAGCATGTAAACAAATTAAATGACCTCACAAAAGTCATAGGTTACATATTCCCTCACATAATGCTTTCGTTGCAGGAAAAACAGGCATTTTTAGAAATCCGTTCATTAAAAGAAAAGAGTTTGAAGTTCCTTGATATACTGATAGATCAGAAGGAATCATTGAAGTTCCAGATGGAAATAGCTGCCAAATTAAATGAGGACATGAATAAAAAACACAGAGAAAACATGCTCAAAGAGCAGCTTCGGGCCATACAGGAAGAACTGAATGATGTGGAAGGTGGCAGCACTAAAAAAGATTATAGACAATTAATTGAAGAAGCTTGCATGCCTGAAAACATTAAAGAAGTTGCCTTAGAAGAAGTAAGTAAACTGGAAAGACAGGGACCTCATAGCTCAGAAGAAAATGTTATTAGAAACTACCTCGACCTTTTAGTGAGCTTGCCCTGGGGTAAAAGTGAAACAAAAGACATAGATATAGAATCTGCAAGAAAATTACTGGACGAAGAGCACTACGGGCTGGATAAAGTTAAGGATAGAATTATCCAGCACCTTACAGTTATGAAACTCAAGCAAAACAAGCAGGGATCAATATTACTGCTTGTTGGACCTCCAGGAACAGGTAAAACAAGTTTAGGAAGGAGCATAGCTGAAGCACTGGAGCGAAAATACGTTAGAATAAGCCTCGGTGGAGTTAAAGATGAGTCAGAAATCAGAGGACACAGAAGAACCTATTTAGGTGCTTTACCGGGAAGGATTATACAGGGAATGAAACGTGCAGGAGAGAAAAACCCGGTATTTATACTGGATGAGGTTGATAAGCTGATGGCCTCATACAGCGGCGACCCAGCAAGTGCACTCTTAGAAGTTTTAGACCCTGAACAGAACAACAGCTTCTCAGATCACTACTTAGAAGTTCCTTACGACCTCTCTGATGTATTCTTCATTGCAACAGCAAACAACATAAGAGGTATTCCTGGACCGCTACGAGATCGTATGGAAATCATAGAAATAGGAAGCTATACAGGCAATGAAAAGTTCTATATAGCCAAAAAACACCTGATAGGCCTTGTACTTGAAGATCATGGATTAAACAAGAGTCAGCTTCAAATAGATGATGAAGCACTTAAAACCATCATCGAAAAATACACACGAGAAGCAGGTGTAAGGGGACTTAAACGACAGTTGTCTGCTGTTGCCAGAGTTGCATCAGAAAAGATTGTCCTTGGAAAGGTTGAACTACCCTATGTGGTAAAAGAAGACATGCTCTATGATATACTGGGCCATGAAATAGCTCAGGTTCATCAGGCAGGTAAAAATAACCCGCCCGGAGTTGTAACTGGTTTAGCATGGACACCTGTTGGTGGTGACATACTGTTTATTGAAGGTGCATTCATGCCCGGAACCGGTAAATTAACCCTTACTGGCCAATTAGGAGATGTGATGAAGGAATCTGCAAAGATTTCTCAAAGTCTCATCCGTTCAAGACTGGCATTCAACTTAAAAACAATTGAATTTGACAAGAAGGATTTACATATACACGTTCCATCAGGGGCAATTCCAAAAGACGGGCCATCTGCAGGTGTAGCTCTTCTAACAACCATTGCATCACTTGTAACAGGCCAGGAAGTGGATCCAAAGCTTGCCATGACTGGTGAAATATCCCTTAGGGGCGCTGTTTTACCGGTTGGCGGTATAAAAGAGAAGGTTCTTGCAGCTCACCGCGCAGGAATAAAACGTGTTATCTTACCAGAAGGCAATAAAAAGGACATTGACGACATCCCCGAAGATGTTCAAAGAGATTTAGAGTTCATCCTGGTTGAAACAGTGGAAGATGTCTTAAAAGAAACCATTGGAATAGAACTACCGGGACCAGTGATGTTTGAAGTGCCAGTTGGCCCTGTAAGGGGTGGGGCTGGAGCTTAATCCACCTCACCTAATCATTTCTCATGTATGTTTTGATGGTAAGAAATCTGAATATCTTAATTGTTAAAAAGAGAAGATTTTTAAATTCTTTGTTAAAACATGGTTAATAACTATTTCTTTTGCATTTCACGAGCCTGAGCCTTCCATTCTTCGGTGGGCTCCAACATTCCAGAAATATTTCCCTCAGTGTCTTGAAAGAGGGCCCAATCACCAATGCCAGGAATTTGTGTTTTTTCCATCAGCATTTTCCCACCTTCAGACTCGATTTTTTCTTTGAATTCATCAAAGGAATCCACTTCGATGGAGTTCCTCACCATGTCGTTTCCTTCTTCTTTAGGCATTATGGCGCCGTTAATCCCGGGTTCTTCATCCGGGCCAGTGGTAATCAGCCAGTATTCGCCGCCTTCCCACTTCTCGATTTCCCATCCAAAAACCTTTTCATAAAACTTTACAGCTCTCTCTGGATCATCTGCCGGTATCTCAAAATGCACTATTCTTGGCATATTCTAACAACTCCGTTTTATTCTGTAAAGTATTAATATGTTCGTAATAGTTCTTTAAACTTTGGAGAATTTTATGAAAAACTCAAAAATTAAATCTTACAAAAAAAATCAAATAAAAAAAAGTAAATAGGAATTCTCTTTATCAGTCTTCCATAATTCTTCAAGTTCTATCTATTTGAAAATATAATGTTGAAGTATATAATCGATCCTCTTGATCGTTAAACGGCAGTTTAACGAAGTTGATTGGTATGATTTTTGAGACCCAAATATTGAAACCCCCTCCTTCATGAATTTAAGTCATGGAAATAACATTGGGTCTTTAATTACATATTCATTTGGAGGGATATATATCCTTATTTTTAATTTTTGCTCCTTTTTTTAATCAAATTTCGTCTGAAAAATCTACTTAGCCGTAGTTTATAACTTTAAATACAATCAAGATCATAAAAATTATATCAAAAGGGAGCCATATTTTGCTTAAAAGGAGTTCAGTTAAATATTAAAATTTCTAATCCTGCAGACTTATGAACAAAGAAATAAGGTAATAGATAAATGGTGGCAATTATGTCAAAAAAAATAATGATCGTTGAAGACGAGTCAATTACAGCACAGGATATTAAAAAATCGTTGATAAGCCTTGGATTTGAAGTAGTTTCCATTGAAGATGAGGGAAAAAATGCCATTAAAAAAGCTGAAGAACTTAAACCTGATTTAGTTTTAATGGACGTTGTACTTAAAGGCGAAATAGATGGTATTGAGGCTGCAAGTAAGATACATGAACAATTTAATATTCCTGTGGTATATTTAACTGCTTATTCTAATGATAGAGTATTTGAAAGAGCCAAATTAACTGATCCTTACGGATTTCTTGTTAAACCCGTTGATTTTTATGGGTTAAAATGCACCCTGGAAAACGCTATTTATAGATATGAATTAGAAAAGGAATCTAAAAAGAATGAAAAGAATTTAAAAGTTTTTTTAGATGGTCTTCCGGATTCAGGTATTTTAATAGAACCTGATGGGAAAATAATTATTGCAAATGAATTATTTTTAAAAAAGTATGGTAAATATCATGATGAAATCATAGGCAAGAACATAAAGGATTTTTTACCTGAGTTAATAGCAGAGAAATGCCTTAAAATATACAAAAAAGTTATAGAAACCCGAAAATCTGTTACTATTGAAACAGAACACTCTGGAATATATACAAAACATTTTATTAATCCTGTTTTTGATAAGGAAAGTAAGGTGTCCAGATTAGCAATTATCATTTATGACATCACAAAAGAGAAAAATGCTGAAATCCAGCTAAAAGAAGCCTATGAAAACTTAGAAGTCAAAGTTCAAGAAAGAACAATAGAACTGGACATGGTTATTGAAGAGTTAAAGCGCTCTAACGAAGAATTACAACAATTTGCTTATGTGGCTTCCCATGACCTTCAAGAGCCACTTAGAACTATTGCAAGCTTTACTCAGCTTCTTGAAAGGCGTTATAAAGGTAAATTAGATGAGGATGCTGATGAGTTCATGGATTATATTGTAGATGCAGCAAAAAGAATGCAACAGTTAATCCAGGACTTACTTGAATATTCAAGAGTTGCAAAAAAAGGAGAAAAATTCCAGCCTGTAGATATCAAAGAAGTTTTAGACAGCGCCTTATTTAATCTTAAAACCCTCCTTACTAAAAGTAATGTTGAAATAACTCACGACAAACTTCCAACTGTAACAGCCTATAAAACTCAGTTAATTCAATTACTTCAAAACCTCATAGGAAATGCTATTAAGTTTAAAAAGACAAATGAACCTCTAAAAATCCATATTTCTGCCAAAAAAGATGAAAAGAAGAATGAATTTGTTTTTTCTGTGCAAGATAATGGTATTGGTATCGAAAAAGAGTACTTTGACCGGATTTTTACCATATTCCAGAGGCTGCACACACGTGAAGAATATACTGGTACTGGAATTGGGCTTTCAACTGCTAAAAAAATTATTGAGTGCCATGGAGGCCGTATATGGGTTGAATCAGAACCGGGGGTTGGTTCTATATTTTACTTCACGATACCTATTTCTAAATAGATGATTACGGGTTCAAAGCATAAAGACCATTAAGCATTAGAAAATTTTTCGAAATTTCAGATTTAAAGATAAATTTTAAGATATCCTGTTAATAACTATGTTTTTGACTTAAAGAAATCTAAAGTAGTGTTTTTACTAATATTAAGCTCATTTGGAGGCTTTAATGCTACAAATTCAAGCTGATACTTCTCAAGCAACTCCTGAGCGTCATCAGTAATCGATGGAGCAACCAGGATGCCCCTTACAAAATCTTTATGATCCTTAAAATCTTCAAAATACCTTTTCAGCTGTTTAACTGCATTAACGCCTGCACGTCTGCTTTTAAGTTCAAGAATCATTAAATTACCCTTCTTGTCCTTACCTAATATGTCTATAAAACCTTCTGAAACAGAATATTCTCTTGATGTAGGTGTAAATCCTTTTTCAATGATTTCAGGGATCTTAAATATCATCTCTCGCATATCTTCCTCATATCCTGCAAGTTCAAGGGTTTTAGTGTCCTTACCTATGTGATAGGATACTAAATGGGTTTTTATGATTTCAACTTCAAGAAATTCATGGGGATTTCGTCTAACACCACAGATATATACTTTATTTTCTTCTATCCATGTTCTAAATTTACAGTTTGGAGGCTGCCAGTTAACAGGCTCTAAACTATAATCTTGATGTACTATAAAAGACCCATCTGTTTTTATGATAATGGTTCTATCTCCAGATCCAAGCCGGCCAGTAGCTCTACCTTTGTATTTAATTTTACAGCATGCTATGATAGTTATAAATGCTTTTTTCGATAATCCTTCATCTATAAACTTTAACATTTCTGCTGGTTTGGGGGTTTCTTTGGTTTTAATTATCATTGTATCTTAAACTTTATCAATTTCTGCACCCAAAAGTGCATATTTACAGGGACATTCCCTTTCTTCAGGGAGCTTAGCTATAGAATCAGATAATAATTTGACCAACCTCTCTTTTTGACCTTCCACAACTTCAAATACTTCTTCTATTGTGAGTTTAGTAGGGGATATTGATGCAGCGTAGTTAGAAACCATGCATATACTTGCATAACAAATTTCAAGCTCCCTTGCAAGTATTGCTTCAGGTATTCCGGTCATTCCCACAACAGAACCTCCAAGCTGCTTGAACATCTTAATTTCTGCCGCGGTTTCAAATCGAGGGCCTTCTGTACAAACATATACTCCATTTCTAACCACATCACCAGATGAAACAAGTACATTTCTTAAATCATGGCAGTATGGCTCTGTTATATCAATATGGACAGTTTTAGAGTCATAGAATGTAAATTCTCTTATTTTGGTAAAATCAAGGAAGTCGTGAGGCGCTAAAAAGTCTCCAGGTTTAACAGATAAGTCCAGAGATCCAACGGCATTGCTTGCAATTATCCTTTCAATACCCATCTGCTTCATTGCATAGACATTTGCCCTGTAATTTATCATATGGGGTGGATTTGCATGCCCTTTAGCATGTCTTGGCATAAATACAACTTCTTTACCATGCAGTTTAAAAATACTTATTTCTGGAGATTTTCCATAGGGAGTTTCAATAATCCTTGTTTCCACTTCCTCTCCCATTTCAACTATTTCATATATTCCGGTGCCGCCAATAATTCCTATCATATTTTCACTATGGAAATAAGATCTATTTTAAGTTTTCAATTAAAAGTTAAAACCATCATAAATTCGAAGAATTTATAATAGCAGCTAAATTCATTTTTAAATTACTTTAAGTTAGTTCTATGTAAAATATAAAGTTATTTAATTGTTTTTACATGGTTTTAAAGTTTTTTAAATAAAAGGAGGGTTTTAAGGTAATTCAGGCTTTTTCTTTATTGTTTATAAACGTTGTTATTTTAACTTTGATGCACTAACTTATTAATACCTTTATTTATTATACAATAATGTCTTAAATGACAGATATTTTTGAAAAAATATTGTAAAGAATGTTTTAGATAGAAATTTAAAAGGAGGTGGAAATAATTACAAAAAAATTAATATTAACGCTGTCTGTACTTGCACTGGCCCTGGTACTTTGCAGCTCTGTTTCTGCAGCTAACGGAACAACAGAACAGGCCAGTTTAAATGCAAATGGAGACAGTCTTAATCCAGCAATAAGTTCAGATGGACGTTATATCTCTTTCAGTTCAGATGCAGGTAATCTTGTACCTAATGATACCAACGGTAAAAGCGATATATTTGTGGTTGATAATCAAACCAGGCAGATGTACAGGGTAAGCGTTGATTCTTCCAATGGACAGAGCAATGGAAACAGCTATAATCCAGCAGTAAGTGCAGATGGGAGATATGTGGTATTTGACTCTGTTGCCGATAATTTAGTGCCTCTTGATACTAATCGATGCTCAGACATCTTTTTACGCGACATGGTAACAGGAACAACCTCAAGAATAGGTTTCAATTCTACAGTTAAGCAGTTAAATGGAAACAGTTATAATCCATCAATAAGCGGCGATGGGCGTTATATTGCATATGAATTTTATAATTCTGTTCTTGGTGGAAGCAGCGTGCCAGGCAGTATTTATCTTTATGACAGGCTGTTTGACAACACAACAGTAATCAGTGGTTTAGATAGTAGAAACCCGGCTATCAGTGCAAATGGCGAATATGTCGTCTTTGACTCTTATGTAAATAAGGTGGATTATCCTGACAAAAATAACATCAGAGATATAATCAGATATTCCATAGCTGATGGCACTAGAATAACTGTGAGTGTTGATCCATACGGTAACGATGCAAACGGATCCAGCTACAATCCTTCCATAAATGCAGATGGTACAGTAATAGCATTCCAGTCCACTGCAAATAATCTTTGCCCTGGTGATAAGGTGGGAAATACTGACATCTTCATTCACAATACAGACGATAGAATGACATTAAGGGTAAGTGCCAGTTCCACCAATCAGGAGGCAAATGGAGCAAGTGTAAATCCATCAGTTAGTGGAGATGGGCGCTATATAATTTACTGCTCATTTGCAAGCAACTTGTTAATGGAGACACCAATGGAGTAAGTGATATATTCCTTTATGACAGTAAAACAAAGTTAACATCAAGAATAAGTGTTGATCTGGATGGTAATCAATTTAACACTGGAAGTTACATGCCTGCTATATGTTCAGACGGACGTTACGTAGCATTCCTTTCAAAACAGGGGATCAGCGGCGGATATAACAATGTTTTTGTTCGTGATTGCGCCTGGAACGTTAATCCTGGTGAAAGCATTCAAAATGGATTAAACAGTGCTGCTCCATGGCAAATAGTTGTTGTAAATGGAAATAATACACCTTATAAAGAAAATGTGGTGATTAATAGACCATACACAATTCTAAGAGGTATCGGTGCTACAATAGAAGCCTTAAATCCAGATTTACCAGTATTTACAGTTAATTCTCCAGGAAACGAAACTATCATTCAGGGATTTACAATTCTTAATACAACTTCTTCAAGTGGTATTTACTTAAATAATGTGGAAAATTGCGAAATTTCAGAAAATATATTGAAAAACAACCTGTTTGGAATTTTAATAGAAGACAGTGTATTCAATCTGGTTTATGGAAATATTATCACAGAAAACGGCTTTGGAATTGAACTTCAAAACTCTGATTCAAATTTTATCCTGTATAATAACTTCATAGACAATTATACTCAAGCATATGCTGATAATTTGAGCACAGGCAACGAATTCAACCTTTCTGATTTAGAAGGTGGTGGAAACTACTGGAGTGATTATACGGGTTCTGATAGGGGAGATGGTTATGGAAACATTCCTTATTTATTTACAGATGGCGTCGACAGTTTACCATGGTTCAAACAGATTATAAGCAGTAATATAGCGCAGGTTATAACTGCAAATTCTAAAGGAGGCTTGTTTAACTCAACGCAAAACATAACACTATCTGGAACGTTCAATTTAGATCCAAATACAATTATACTGTATACAACAGATGGTAGCAACCCATTATTGAATGGAAGTTTATATACAGGGCCAGTAACAATTGTTAACGAAGGAAAAACCGTTTTAAAATTCTTTGCAATTGATGATGACTATAACACATCCAGAATTTACGAAGAGTTCTATACAATTGACAGAACAGCCCCAGTTCCCATGGCCAATCTTGCAGCTGGAGATTATTATGCACCTCAAAATATTGTTTTAGGAGCCAATGAAAAAGCAAAAATATATTACACGATCAATGGCACTGATCCAACTACAAACAGCACAAAATATACATCACCAGTCAATATAAGCACAACCAAAACTTTGAAATTCATGGCTGTGGACGATGCAGGCAATCAATCTCCAGTAAGCGCAGTAAATTACGATATATATGATCGGGAGCCCTATAGCTACCAGGTAACAGTTCCATACAGGTTAAGCAACAAAAAATACAGGATAAAATACCGTGCACCCTACACAGCTAAAAAGAGGATAAGAACCAAAGTAGGGAAAAAATGGAGATACACCTGGACTCAGGTAACCAGGTACAGGTGGAAATATCGATGGGATTACCTCTATGGATACAGAACAGAAACAAGATGGGATTACCGATGGGTTTTAAAATACTAAAATCCATCCTTCTTTTTTAAAAAAATATAGTTTCATCCCTTGGAAACGCCAAGAGGTATCATTTTCCCAACCATTTTGGATATTCCTGCATTATGCGATGTTTTTACCACTTCATCAACATCTTTATACGCTCCTGGAGCTTCTTCAGCTACAACAGGCATTGAAGTGGCCCTTATAATAATGCCTCTCTCTTCAAGAGCTTTTTTAACTTCTTCGCCATGGTATTCCCTTTTAGCACCAGCTCTGCTCATTTTACGCCCAGCGCCGTGTGCAGATGAACCAAAAGTTTCTTCCATTGCAAGATCTGTTCCTACAAGTACATACGAAGCTGTGCCCATAGTTCCAGGGATAAAAACTGGCTGTCCGACCTTTCTATATTCTTCTGGAATTTCCTCTCTTCCAGGACCAAATGCACGGGTTGCTCCTTTCCTGTGGACATAAACTTCCATATCTCTTCCTTTTATTTTATGAACTTCCTTTTTTGCAATGTTGTGGGCAACGTCATAAACAATTTCCATACCCATTTCTTCAGCATCCTTTTTAAAGACATGTTCAAATGATTCACGAACCCAATGCACGATCATCTGCCTGTTTGTCCATGCATAATTTGCTGCTGCAGCCATCGCTTTAAAATAATTCTGTGCTTCGTCAGAGTCTACAGGTGCACAGGCTAACTGTCTATCTGGAAGATCAAGCTGGTACCTTTTAGCTGCCTTATCCATAACTCTAAGATAATCAGAACATATCTGGTGACCGCATCCTCTTGAACCTGTGTGAATTAAAACTGTGATCATACCCTCTTCTATGCCAAAAACCTCTGCAGTGGCTTTGTCATAGATTTTATCCATTTTCTGGACTTCAAGAAAGTGGTTTCCAGAACCAAGAGACCCTAATTGTGGAATTCCCCTTTTTTTTGCTTTATCACTGACACAGCTTGAATCTGCTGCTTCCATTCTCCCATTTTCTTCAAGGTGTTTAAGATCCCTCTCCCAGCCATATCCATTTTCAACAGCCCATTCTGCACCGTGATCCAGTACTTCATCAATTTGACCGGGCTGGAGCCTTATTTTACCTTTACTTCCAACTCCAGAGGGTACATTATTAAAAAGGGTTTCTACAATTTCTTTAATTTTTGGTTTAATATCTTCTTCGGTTAAATCTGTTCTTATAAGCCGGGCTCCACAATTGATGTCAAATCCCACTCCTCCAGGGCTTATAACTCCATTACGAGCGCTGAAAGCTGCAACACCTCCAATTGGAAATCCGTATCCAAAATGAATATCTGGAAGTCCTATAGAGAATTTTTGAATACCGGGTAAACATGCCACATTTGAGACCTGGTCTACTGCCCCTGTTTCTACTTCTTTAATAGCTTCATCGCTTAAATATATCCTCCCCGGGACTCTCATTTCCTTTTTATAACTTGATGGAATTTCCCAGACACAGTCTCTAATTTTTTTTAAATTTCCTTCAATTTCCATGTTTATCTCTCCAAAAATAGAATTTTAAGAATAATTAGTTATTAAAAACCTGGTAAATAGATTGATAATATTTTTGTTAATTCTTTTTAAAATAGATATCTACCTTTTAAGTTTCAAAAAATAAAGTCAAAAATATTTAATAATTAACTATAATAAGATTTTATGTTATAAAAATAATTATATATCAATGATCACCTGAACCATGTAACCATTATTCTTTTTAATCTTCATCAGGTGATAAGTAACTGCCTTAACTTCAGCCCGGCTTTCATGTTTTTTAGGATCAAATTCTTCGCCCCATGCAGTCCCTCTTAAAATATATCCCTCACTGTTTTTTTCTATTTTAACATCAAACTTTGAAAACACGAGGAATTCAGAATCTAATATAACCAGAAATTCAGATAACCAGTCATAAAGAAGAGCGTATTCATCTTCTGATTCCACTACAATTTCTTTTTTAATTTCAGGCTTAATTGAACCTGTATCAGTCATCACTTCAAACATTGCAAGTGCTGCATTTTCAAATGCCTCTTCTAACGTGCTTCCATAGGACTTAAAACCTGCATCTGCTGTAACATCAAAGAATTCGAATATTTTATTATCTGCATTTTCCACTCTAAGGTCTCCTGCATTTAATTTAATTTTTTAAACTCTATTTTCCATTTTCAAAATGTTATCTCATTTACTTGGCTGGTTATTAATGTGAATATTTAATATTCCTTCAGGATATATAAAATAGCCGAATTGCCATGACTTCTACCCAGAGAAGCATTATCCCCATTGAAATTCTCTGAAGCGCACCTGTCCACTCTTCAAAAACCATAAATCCGTATATAGCAGAAATTAATATCGCCACAATAAATGAGGCTCTTGAATAGGTTACATAGCCCTGCCATCTATCATCTTTTTTCAATCTCGGTAAAAGGAATAAAGGCGCAAAAATCATGGAAAATGCTGCGATAGTTGCAAAAATGCTGTGTGCAACCCCCACCACGGTTACATCCACACAACCTGGGTCACAGGGGAATACTCCGATCATAACTAAGGATAAGCCCGATAAAGCTATCAAAACAGGCCCAATTTTTGAACCACTCTTTATACCTCTTTGAAGCCCCAATGCAAATGCAATTACCAATATACCTAACAAAGGAAATCCTATTGTATTCATTATTAATGCATAAGGGGCACCAGCGGCTCCAAGTTCGCTCATGGATTGTGTAATACAGTTATAATCTTTCTGAATGAAACCAAGCGTAAAAAGTACAGTTGCATATGTCACAGGACCGGTAATACCACAGAATGCAAGGAATTTTTGTGTTTTCATGCCTAAGCCACTTCTCTTGGAAACTCCTCTC
This sequence comes from Methanobacterium sp., assembly GCA_039666455.1. NCBI lineage: Archaea > Methanobacteriati > Methanobacteriota > Methanobacteria > Methanobacteriales > Methanobacteriaceae > Methanobacterium > Methanobacterium sp. The sequence continues at coordinate 15,598 of JAVSLW010000023.1, forward strand.
TCACTTTTTTAGCTTCTAATCCTCTTCCAAGTTTTCTTGCAACTTCGCTGTAGTATTCTTTGGTTTGTGGAGTTGTGGATGGGTTTATTTTATTTAATGCTGCATCAAAATGTCTTTTTGATACCTTATCTATTTTTATATTTTCATGTAATGCTATAACTCCTGCTTTTCTGCATAATGCTTGAATATCTGCTCCAGAATACCCTTCTGTCCTTTTTGCAAGTGCTTCAAGATTTACATTGTCATCAAGGGCCATGTTTTTAACGTGGACTTTTAAAATATCTAAACGCGCTTTTTCATCTGGAGGTGGGACTAAAACCACTTCATCAAATCTTCCTGGTCGTAGTAAGGCAGCATCAATTAAATCAGGTCGGTTGGTGGCACCTATTACCACAACGCCCCTTAATTCTTCTAAACCGTCCATTTCTGAAAGAATTGTATTTACCATTCTTTCAACAACCCGGGGTTCTCCAACACCCGAGCCTCTCATGGGTGCTATAGCATCTATTTCATCAAAAAATACTATGCATGGTGATGCCTGTTTTGCTTTCTTAAATATTTCTGCTATTTTTCTTTCAGACTCCCCAAACCACTTACTTAAAATTTCTGAGCCTTTAACTGATATAAAATTGGCCTTTGATTCTGTGGCCACAGCCTTTGAGAGCATGGTTTTACCTGTTCCTGGAGGTCCAAATAAAAGAACTCCCTTGGACGGTTGTATTCCAATACGCTTGAAATCCTCAGAATGTGTTAAAGGCCACTCCACAGCTTCCTTTAAAGTTTCTTTTAATTCTTCCAAACCACCAATATCCTCCCAATGTATGTTTGGAACCTCTATAAACACTTCGCGGAGTGCTGAAGGACTTATTGATTTTAAAGCCTCCATAAAGTCATTGTTTGTTACAAATAATTTATCAAGGACTTCTGGAGGGATAATCTGTTTTTCAAGGTCTAATTCTGGAAGTATTCTTCTTAAAGCGTTCATTGCAGATTCACGACTCAAAGCTGCAAGATCTGCACCCACAAAGCCATGGGTAATATCTGCAATTTCTTCCATATCCACATCATCTTTTAAAGGCATTCCACGGGTGTGAATTTGCAGTATTTCACTTCTTCCATCCCTATCAGGTACTCTAAGCTCTATTTCTCTGTCAAACCTTCCAGGCCGCCTTAATGCCGGGTCCAGAGCGTCTGGTCGATTGGTGGCACCAATAACTATTACCTTTCCTCTTTCCTTTAATCCATCCATAAGTGCAAGTATCTGGGCTACAACTCTCCTTTCAACTTCTCCTGTAACTTCCTCACGTTTAGGTGCAATAGCATCGATCTCGTCTATAAATATCACAGTAGGCGCATTTTCCTCAGCTTCTTTAAACAGGTCTCTGATCTTCTTTTCTGCCTCCCCCACATATTTACTCATCACTTCCGGACCGTTTATAGCCACAAAATTTGAACCACTTTCATTAGCCACTGCTTTTGCAAGAAGAGTTTTTCCAGTACCTGGTGCTCCATGTAAAAGAACTCCGCGAGGAGGGTCAATACCAAGTCTATCAAATATCTCTGGATGACGTAAAGGAAGCTCTATCATTTCCCTAACTTTTGATATTTCCTGTTTCAAGCCTCCAACATCATCATAGGTAACATCAGGAACCTTTTTTTCTATTATTTCCACTGCTTCTGGACGTACCTCCACCTCAGTTTCGTCATTTATTCTTACAATGCCTGCTGGATTTGTGGAGACGACCGAAAATTTGATTTCTCCAAGAGAAAATGGAGTTGTGGATTCAAAAAATTCTCTGAAAATTTTTTCACCTGATGGAAACTCTTTGAATGTCTCTCTTGTTCTTCTTGGCGATATTAATGACAGTATATCTCCTCTTGCAACTGCTCTTCCCATTATATTCCTTTTAATGATGTCCCCAGATGCCATTATTCTAAGGCCCCGGGCTGCAGGAGCTAACACCACTTTTCTGGCCACCCTTATTTCTATACGCCTTATAGTTATCATTTCACCAATGGATGTACCTGCATTTGACCTTGTAAGGCCGTCCATCCTTACAATTTCAAGACCAACATCGGCAGGATATGCCTGACCTACTATTGCTCCTGTGGTTCTTTTACCTATTATTTCAACAATGTCACCAGGTGCAATACCCATTTTAGAGATTAATTTTTTATCTATCCTTATAATTCCCTTTCCAACATCTTGCTGGAGTGCTTCTGCAACTCTAAGCTCAACCTCACTATTTTCAGACATTAATAATTCCCCCATAAACGAAAAATCAAATTTATGATAATATATGGAGTAATTATGTTATTACACTGATATAAATTTTTTGAAATCTTTTCCTTTGATTACTTTTCATGTGCTCTCTATCTCTTTCTTTAAATAACCTGAAAAAGAGGAATACTAAAAAAGGAGTGGTTAAATGTTGAAAAATAGTAAAAGTATCTCAGTTGATTTAAGGAGAAGGAGAAGTTATATGGCTTTAAAAGAATTTAATATGCAATCATTTATTTTAATAGGGATGGTTGTATTGTCATTAATACTATGTGTTTTGTGTGTGGCTGCTTATCCAAACTCCAATATGTTTGCAGGTATTTAAAGGGAGTTCATGCATTTTTTTATTTCCTCCCGCTCAAACCTGAGTATTATTACTCTTGAATTCCCTTTAACACCTTTACCAGTGAATCGAGTGTCTATAATTCTTAAAAATTCAAGTTTATTTAAAACACGATTGAAAGAAGCGTAACTTGATTTTGTCTTTTGGCTGAATGCTTTATATAGTTCACCTGCTCTTAAATCTGTTTTTGACGATCTTATAATATCAAGCATTGTTGTTTCATCATCAGATAATGATTTTAAAGTGTATGTCAGGTTTATAGAACCTGTTCTTTTCAGTGCTTCCTGCATATGCCTTTTTTCTATTGATCTGGAGGCGTCAGCTTCAGCAAGGTTTCCGCTTATTCTAAGCATGTCAATTCCAACCCTTAAATCTCCGCTTGAGAATGTATACTCAGCTATTTCATATATTAATTCATCAGAAATCACATCAGAATAAAATCCAATTTTTGCTCTTTCATTTAAGATGTCAAGCATTTCTTCTTTAGTGTAAGGATTAAAAATGATCTCCTGGGGGATGAATATAGAATTAACATTTTTATCAAGGATAAATCTGAATTCGATATCTGATAGAATAGCAAATACTCCTGTTTTTACCCCTTCAAATGCTTCATGGGCACGTAAAATATCATAAAATATTTTGTTGGCATTTTTACTGTAAAATAAGTAGTTAATATCATCTAACGCCACGATGAGTGACTTTTTTTCGCTGGAGAGGTGCTGCATGATGTTCTGGTAAATCCTTGAAAATGGAACACCTGTTTCTGGTGGTGTGTGCCCGAATATTTTTTGATAAATCTTGGAAAAAATTCCGAATCTGGTTGTGTGTATCTGACAGTTTATATAAACACATATAACTTTATCTGAGGTCCTTTCAACCATTTCAAATATTTTTTTAATGGCAGTTGTTTTTCCAGTGGCGCAAGACCCCAGTACAACTGCGTTTACAGGCCTTCCGTTTCTTAAAGCTGGGCGAATGCTCAGTGCAAGTGCCTCCATCTGAGTCTTTCGATGCATGAAATTCTCTGGAATGTAATCTGGATTAAATGCTTCTATATTTTTAAACAGAGTTTCATCGAAAAGGAGGATGTCATCGATGTCCATGCTTATTGGTTTTGGTGTTCTGAATTATAAAGATAGCAGTCTGCCAAACAGGTTGTGCTCAAACTCTTTAACCCAAACATTTATATTAGCTCATGTGAATAATTGTTCATATGAACAGAGATGTATGTGAAGTTGAATATGTTGATGAAAACGCAGTGAATGAAGTAAAATCAAAAATGCTTAAAGATGAACTTCTTTTTGAGGTATCAGATAGTTTTAAGATATTCAGTGACTCTACAAGGCTTAAAATATTGTATGCATTATCTAAAAAAGAACTCTGTGTCTGTGATTTAGCTGCAGTACTGGATATGAGTCAATCTGCCATATCCCACCAACTTCGAGTTTTAAGAAGTAAAAATCTGGTTAAATTCAAAAAAGTAGGTAAAATGGCTTATTACTCCCTTGCAGATGAGCATGTGGTTACAATAATAAAAATAGGTGTAGAACATGCCAAGGAAAGATGAAAAAGAAAATACAGAAAATCAACAGGAGTTAGTGGAGTGCAAATACTGTCCGACAGACTCATTTGAGGAAAAAGAACCCTCAAGCAATAAACCAGCCTATATCATAGTAATATCTGCCATAATTTTAATTACAGGATTATATTTCGGTTTTTTTACTCCTCAGAAATTACTGGCAGAAATTTTATTCCTGGCTGTGGTCGTAATATCAGGATATGAAATAATTTATAAAGGAATAACTTCCTTACTTAAAGGTAGATTTACAATAAGTTTTTTAATAACTATTGCGGTTATTGGGGCCTTTCTAATAGGTGAAGGAGCAGAAGGAGCATCTGTTATCTTCTTATATTTCATCGCTGAATTTTTAGAAGACTATGCTGGAGAAAGAGCAAGAAGATCAATTGGAGCACTCATAAAACTTGCTCCAGAAACAGCGACAGTAAAAAGAAGGGGAAAAAACATTGAATTACATGCCCATGCGATAGATATTGATGAAATTGTGGTTGTGAGGCCTGGAGATAAAATTCCATTAGATGGAACTGTAATTAAAGGTATTTCATCGGTAAATCAGGCTGCAATTACTGGGGAAAGCATATCTGTTACTAAAACTGGGGGAGACGCTGTATTTGCAGGTACTTTGAATGAAGAAGGCTATCTTGAAGTGAAAGTAACCAAACGTTCTGATGAAACTGTACTATCAAAGATTATAGAACTTGTTAAAGAGTCACAGAAGAAAAAATCCAAAACCGAAGCATTTATAGATAAATTCGCCAATTATTACACTCCTTCAGTAATAGGGCTTGCAATAATAGTAGCTACAATACCTCCATTCATTTTTAGTCTGCCCTTTGATACATGGTTTTACAGGGCTTTAGTCCTGCTTGTTGTGTCATGTCCGTGTGCTTTAGCAATTTCAACCCCTGTTTCAATGGTATCAGGGATAACTTCCGCAACAAGGAATGGTGTGTTGATAAAAGGTGGACAGTATGTTGAAGAAATGCAAAATGTTGATTTGATGGTATTTGATAAGACAGGGACGCTTACAGAAGGTAAATTAGAAGTAACAGATGTTATAACATTAAATAACTACTCTGAAAAAGAGATACTTCAAATAGCAGCTTCATTAGAGTCCGGATCTAAACATCCACTTGCAGAAGCAGTTATAAGATGCATAGAAAAATCAGAAATGGGGTTTAAAGAAGTTGAGGATTTTCAATCTGTTACAGGAAAAGGTATCCAGGGTAGAATAGATAATAAAATGTTTTACATTGGTAAAAAGAGCCTTTTTAAAAGTAATCCTGAATTTCCAGACGAAATAATCCAAAATCTTGAAAATAACGGCAAAACTGCAGTAATTCTTGGTAATGATGAGCATCTAATTGGAGTTATAGGATTAATGAATAAAATCAGGGATCTTTCAAAAAGTGTGATTCAGGAACTTAAAAAACGAAATATTAAAACTGTGATGCTTACAGGGGACAACGAAGGCGCTGCAAAAGCTGTATCTTCTAAAATAGGAATTGATGCGTATTATGCAATGCTTTTACCAGAAGACAAAGTTAAAATCGTTGATAAACTGTTAGGCGAGCACAAAAGTGTTGCAATGGTTGGAGATGGAGTAAATGATGCTCCAGCACTTGCAAGATCAAACGTGGGCATTGCTATGGGCGCTGCAGGTTCAGACGTTGTAATTGAAACTGCAGATATAGCTTTAATGCATGATGATATTTCAAAGGTCAATTACCTTATTGATTTAAGCAAAAAAACAATGAATGTGGTGAAACAGAATGTTTATGCGTCTATTTTAATTAAAACATCCTTTGCAGTTTTAGCAGTGTTCGGATTCATCCCTTTATGGGTGGGTGTTGCAATAGGCGATATGGGTTTAAGCCTGGCTGTTATATTGAATGCACTTAGAATTGGAAATAGAAACAGGAATAGAGACTATCTATGAATATTAATGCAGATTATCTGGCTATAAATCTGTCTCAATTTAAAGTAAGAATACCTTAAATATTTAAATTAGTCAATTTTGTTTTACTTTTAATCAAATAAGCTTGAACATGACTTTAAACACTAAAATTAGTCCATTTAATTTTATTATTAATCAAATAAGCTTGAACATGCCTTTAAATACAATGATGACCATTATAATATTGTTAATACGTATTTAAGGTGGGTTATGATGCGCAAGAACATGATGTTATTACAGAATAACGATTTTCCTTTTTAATTTAAGGAATAAACAAACTATTAGAGCTTAAATAGCGTATTAATGCCTTAAAATATATGTAAATTTCTTAAAAAGATAAAAAAAGCAATAGTGGGGCGATATAATATGCATACAAATTCAGATTCAAAAACTGACAGAATAGGTATTTTACTTGTAGGCCATGGAAGCAGTTTACCCTATGGGCAAGAAGTTCTCTATAAACTGGCAGAAGGATACAGAAAAAATTCAGATTATCCTGTTGAAGTAGGATTTATGAACATAGCAGAACCTTCAATAGCAGCTGCAGTTGATACCCTTAAAAAAAAGCAGGTGCGAAAAATAATCGTTGTGCCAGCATTTATAGCACATGGAATCCATACCCGGCAAGATATTGAATATGTTCTCCGCTTAAGCGAGAATAAAAGGCCGTCAAAAATCCATAATTTTGATGAAAGTGAAAGAATTGATTTCGATGGAGAAGTTATCTACACTGAACCCTTTGGTGCTGATCCAAGGATTGTAGAAATACTTGAAGAAAGGGTGAATAGCTCAATTGAACCATCTAAAAAAGCTTAAAAAGATAGATATTGTAATTTTAAAGGTTTTAACTATTATATGTGGTGAAAATGGACAGGATTATCGACTTCAGCAGATTTAAAAACGATGATGAGTATCGAACAATTATTTTAACCATTATCTCAGGAATGTTTCTTTTAATCAGCTGGTTAGGACTGTTAAGAGGTATTTTACCCTTTGATCCAGCATTAATAAGTGTTGCAATCAGCGGTACACCCATATTCATTGAAGCAGGGAAAGGATTAATCACCGAATTTGAGATAAAAACAGGCGTTCTTGTAAGTATAGCGCTTATTGCGTCAGTTGTAATTGGGGAATATTTTGCAGCTGGAGAAATTGCAGTAATTATGATGATAGGTGAAATACTTGAAAACAGGACTATTAGAAAAGCACGGGAAAGTGTTAAAAAGCTTATTCAATTAACTCCACAGGTAGCAAGGATAAGAACATCAGATGGAGAAAAGGAAATTTCTACAGAAGAAGTGAATGTGGGGGATATTATCCTTGTTAAGCCTGGTGAGTCAATCCCGGTAGATGGTGTTATTATAAATGGCCACACATCCATAAATCAGTCCATTATTACTGGAGAATCCATGCCTTTGGACAAAACAGTTGGTGATGAAGTATTTGTAGGTACATTAAATCAGTTAGGAGCCATTGAAATAAAAGCCACCAAAGTTGGTGAAGATACATCTCTTTCAAAGCTAATAAGACTTGTTAGAGAATCAGAAGATAAAAAAGCACCTGTTGTAAGATTTACAGATAAAATAGCCACATTAATAGTGCCTATGGCATTTTTAGCCTCTATAGTTACATATTTTTTAACAAAGGATATTATAAGGGTGGTAACAATTTTGGTTGTGTTCTGCCCCTGTGCACTGGTACTTGCAACGCCAACAGCCATTATGGCCGGTATAGGCAATGCCTCACGTAAAGGTATTCTAATTAAAAGTGGAGAAGCACTGGAAAAGGTAGGACAGATTAACACAATAGCCTTTGATAAAACAGGTACAATTACAAATGGTAAACCTGAAGTAATCAATATTATCCCTGTAAATCAGGATTATAATGAAGAAGAAGTTTTATTATGGGCATCAACCGCAGAGAAGTTTTCAGAGCACCCTTTAGGCAAGGCAGTTTATAAAGCAGCACAGGGGAAATCACTGGATGTGACCGATCCTGAAGAGTTTAAAATAGAATTAGGTAAAGGAGTTATAGCTTCTTTAGAGAATAAAAAAGTTCTGGTTGGAAATAAAAAGCTGATTGCAGCAAACATGATTGAACTAACCAAAGAACAAAACAGCCTTATTAGTTCATATGAAAGCCAGGGAATGACTGTTTTAATTGTTGCTTTAGAAAATTCAATAATAGGTCTGATAACTGTTGCAGATAAAATAAAAAGCAGATCTAAGGAAACAGTACAGGAACTTAAAGAGATGGGTGTAAATGAAATTCTTCTCTTGACAGGTGATAATAAAAACGCTGCAAGCGCCATTGCAAAGCAGGTAGGCATTAATAAAGTTTATGCTGAACAGCTTCCTGAAGATAAGGTAAATTTAATTGAAAGCCAGTTAAATGATAACAGGAAGGTGTGTATGATTGGTGATGGAATTAATGACGCTCCAGCTCTTGCCATATCCAACGTAGGTGTTTCAATGGGAGCATTAGGTGCTGATGTTGCAATTGAGACTGCAGATATTGCTTTAATGTCTGATGATATAAGCAAAGTTCCAGAGTTAATAAAGCTTTCAAAAAAGGTTTTAGGTACAATCAGTGTAAATATTGTAGTTCCCATTTTAATTAACCTTGTAGCTATCCTGCTTGCAGCATTTGGCATTATTGGACCTGTAGCTGGTGCCTTAATCCATAATTTGGGGTCTGTACTGGTGGTGGCTAATTCATCCAGGCTTATAAAATACCGTACAAATCCCGAACCAGCGAAAAAATCTGCAGCTATAAATATACGTCCTTTACTTAAAACCAGGAGATAATGAGTAGAGCAAATTTTATATATCATAAAGAACTTAGGTATACCAAGCACAATTTAGGTATGCCTAAATCAGGAGGGGATTAAAGGTGAAAATAAATGAAGTCCAGGTAGCAATACTGCAAAAATTATGGGTACACTCAATACATTTAATAGAAAATGATGGCCTGGAAAAAGAACTGTACAATAAATCTGCAGTTAATGAACTGGAAAATTTAAAACTAATAGAAGATGATGGTGGTAAAATATATCTCACTCCCAAAGGCTTTGAAGAATTTAGAAAAACAATAAAAAGACGTGAACTATCTGAAAAATCTAAAAAAATACTCCATGATGCAGGTATGGCTTTGACCATTTCATAAAAAGTATTTTGAAGATACAGATCCATTCATTTAAAGATCAGCCAAAATTTTCTCTCCATCAACCCTTACATCATATATTTTTAAAGGTCGAGGCGACTTTAATAGCTTAGCTAAGGATAATTTAAACCCTGACCAGTCAGTCCAGCGAATCACATGGCCATCTGTAAGGTCAAATTGACTGTGGTGCCTTGGACATGTAACAACAGTTCCCTTGAGCTTACCCTTCGAAAGATTACCTCCCATGTGGGGGCAACGATTATCTGCAGCATAATAATTATCCCCTACTCTTGCAATAAGGATTTCACGCCCTGAAACCGAGGCCATTTTCATACAACCATCCATTAACTCATTTTTTGCCCCTATCTCTACAAAACTCATTTTATACACTCCTGTTATTTACTACTGATTTATTATATTTTAATAAAACATAATGAATTTTGTGATTTATAAAGAAGATAGAAATTTGAATTTATAATTTCAAAAGAACATCAACATTAATGGCTGCCACGCCTTTAATCTTTTCTCCACCAGACATATTTGCTATTTCCACATTTTCATTTTCTGCAGCCCACTGTGTGAGCTTTTTTGCAAAATTAAGCTTCATTTGCTTTATTTTATCAGCTTTACATTCTGATTCATCTAAATCTGGTCTTGAATATTTAGTTACAATATCTCCAAAATCCATTCCTGATAGAAGTATAAGTCTTGCCCCCAGTTCAATTGCTAAGAATATGCATCTGTCCCCATCAGTAAAACCGCCGAAATTATACACATTTTTTAGAGGAACACTTTGGGTAGTCCCTAAAACTCGTTTAAGTTTTGGAACATATTCTTTTATTTTATTCATATTATTTCCATGGGCATGGACAACTAAAATCGCTCCTTCATTGTTAGCTTTGATTATATCATCCATATTTCCGTCTAAATCTGTAACTATAATATCAGGAATTACGTCTTCTTCTAAAAGTGCTGTTGTTGCCCCATCTGCAGCAATTAATGTGAACTTATTTAAATCTAACTCTCCTGATTCATCTAATTCCTTCAATTCAATGATGTTCCTTTTAAGGGATGGGCCAGCCCCAAAAATTATTACATTAGCTTTTATATTGGTTTCAGCAATGCACGAGCTGTTATGTTCATCTAAAAGGCTATTTAGTATTTCTGCAGATTTTTCATCGTCTTCCTGACTGAAACCAAATTCTTTCAGTATCATTTCATACCATAAAAACCATGTATCCAGATCCATAAAAAGTGATATGTTATTTTTAGTAGATAAAATAGTTTGATTATCCAATATATAGATCGAAGTAAAGGTATATTACTATTTAATTTATAAAGTTAATCTGTAAAAAAAGTGAATCATGTTTAAGATAACTTTTAAAATTGGAGGTTCTCAAAATCATAGATTTTGAAACCTATTGAAAGCTAAGCTTTCAATGCCCCAAATGCAAAGCATTTGAGGGCCCGAAATTGAAAATTTTGGAGGATTAAAATGGAGGAAACATTGTTAATGATACCAGGACCTACCAGAGTAGCTCCTCGTGTGTTAAAAGCCATGTCAGAGGCTATAATGAACCATAGAAGTGCTGAATTTGCTGAAATTCTGGTTCAAACTAATGAAATGATGTCTGAAATATTCCAGACCCAGAACCCATCCTATACAATAACAGGCTCTGGAACAGCGGCCATGGAAGCAGCAGTTGGAAACATTCTAAACAAGGGAGATAAAATTTTAAACATTGTTGGCGGAAAATTCGGTGAAAGATTCGCCCAAATAGCAGGTGCCAATGGCGGTGTTCCAGTTAAGCTTGATGTGGAATGGGGAACAGCAGTTGATCCTGAAGATGTTAAAACCGCCTTAGATGAAGATGATGAGATAAAAGCGGTGACAATAGTTCATAATGAAACTTCAACAGGTGTTGCAAGCCCAATAGAAGAAGTTGGTAAAATTGTTAAAGATTACAACGCTTTATACATCGTAGATACCGTTTCATCCCTTGGAGGAGACGATGTAGCTGTAGACGATTATAACATTGATATTTGTGTAACTGGCTCACAGAAATGTCTTGCTGCACCACCGGGAATGGCTGCAATCACAGTAAGTGATGGTGCATGGGATGTAATCGATAAAACCGAATCAAACTCATATTATCTTGATGTGAGGAAATACAGGAAATATTCACAAAATACACCACCAGAAACACCATACACCCCTTCTGTATCTTTAATGTATGCCATGCGAGAGGCCTTAAATGTCATTATGGAAGAAGGACTTGAAAGCAGAATAAAAAGACACCAGTTAGCTGCAACTGCAACAAGAAACGGTATTAAAGCACTTGGTCTTGAATTATTCGCTAAAGAAGACGTTTCATCCACAACTGTAACTGCCATAAAAATGCCGGAAGGTGTGACCGATAAAGATATGAGAGGCACAATGAGAGATAAGTATGGAATCGTGCTTGCTGGCGGTCAGGACCACTTAAAAGGCAACGTTTTTAGAATAGGTCATATGGGTAACGTTACCTACAGAGATATTGTTGTTACAATGTCTGCTCTTGAAATGACTTTAAAAGAGCTTGATTTTGATATATGTCTTGGAGAAGGAGTTGCAGCAGTGGAAGAAGCTTATCTCATTGGTTAATATTATTTAAATTTCTTTTTATTTTTTTGATTTTAAACTGGACAGCCTCTCTACCTGGCAACGTCTCTTATCATTGCACCAACTGTTTTAAGAAGTACAAATCCGTCTCTCCATGTTTGTTTGATGATATAACTTGGACGCAGGTAAAAATCCATGAATGCCTGCTTTTGAAGGTTTTTAAGTTCTTCTAAGGAACAGTCAACAGTTTCTAAAACAGGGTTTAAAAGGGTGTATTTTGACCAGTCGTTAACCTTAATAAGGTTCTGTTTAGATGCTTCAATATAGAAATTAGTCCCCGGATATGGTGTAGCAAGCGAGAATACAGCATAGGAAGGGTTAAGGCTTTTAACAAAATTAATTGTTTTTTCAATGCTTTGTCTGGTATCTCCAGGCATTCCAAGAACTGCTGAAGCAATTGTTCTAAGATTAAGCTCTCTTGTAAGTTCAAATGTCCTTCTAATCCTATCAAGAGTAATTCTTTTGTTTAGTTTATCCAGATGTTGCTGGTCTGCAGACTCAACACCCAAAAATAGAGTGATGCACCCGGATTCTTTCATTTTTTTCAGTAACTTTGAGGATACAGTGTCCGCTCTTGCTGTGCAGCCCCAGTAAAGATCAAGATCTCTATTTTTAATCTCACTGCAAACTTCTTCCACTCTTTTCTGGTTCATGGTGAATGTATCATCCATGAAAGCTATCATTTTAGCATGGTGTGCATCTACTAAATGTTCCATTTCATCAACAATATTTTCAGCAGATCTCATTCTTAATTTGTGCCCGTGCATTGCCGCTGATGAGCAGAATGAACACTTGTAAGGGCAGCCTCTTCCAGAAATTAAAGTACCGGTTAGAAGTTTCATATTAAGAATTTTATACCGGTCCATTGGTAAAAGATGTCTTGCTGGGAAGGGTAAAATATCTAAATCCTCTATAATAGGCCTTGGAGGAGTTATAAATTCTCTGGTGGCGATTCCCTTAACTTCCCTTAAACTGGTTCCATTTCGGGCTGCCATTGCAATCTCCAGCATGGTGCATTCACCTTCGCCTAAAACCACAATATCCACGAAATCATTTTTTAAAAGCTCCTGATATGTAAATGTTGGATGGTACCCACCCAAAACAACAGATGCATCAGAACATGCGCTTTTAGCAATTCTGGCTGATTTAAGAGCCTGGTTAATGGTGGGCGTTAATGCTGTAATTCCAACCATATCTGGAGAATATTTAATAATTTCATTTTCCAGGTCTTCCCAGCCAATTTCAAGCGCAGGACCGTCTATTATTTTAACAGCAATGTCATTTTCTTCAAGAACTGCTGCTATGTATCCAATACCTAATGGTGGTGCCACAAGGCCAATGAATTTGTATTTTGAAGCTGTATCTGGCGGATTTATTAACATGACCTTCATAAAATCACTTTAATTAATATATACTTTCATATTAATAATTATTACTATTTGAAGGACTTATTTCAGGTAAAATTATTCCTTCTTCTTTATCAACCATTATATCAATTAAGTAAGGCTCTTTCAAATTCAATGCATTTTTTACCGCACTGTAAACTTCACCGGGAGCAGTTACCCTTTCTCCTTTAATCCCATAAGCATTTGCCAGTTTAACGAAATCTGGATTTTCAAGTTCAACCTCGTATCTTTTCCTGTAATTCATGTCCTGCCACTGTTTTATGATTCCAAGAGAGCTGTTATTTATAATGCAGACGAGAATTTTCATTTTCTCCTGTGCTATTACTGCAAGTTCCTGCTCTGTCATCTGGAACCCACCATCACCTGCAACTAAAACCACGCTTTTTTCAGGGTTTGCAAGTGACGCACCAATAGCTGCAGGTAGACCGTATCCCATTGGCCCGAATCCTCCTGAAAAAATCAGTTCAGATGGTCTTGTAATCTTTTTAAGGAGATTTACCCATGTAGTATGTGTTCCAGCATCGCCCACTGTCGTTGCATCGCCTGAAGCATCTATTATTTCCTTTATTGCTCTTTGAGGCTTTACTGGAATATCGTTGTAGCTGGTTTTAATATCATAATGTTTGCTGTGGGTTTCCAGTTCCTGGAGCCATTTTTTCGTGCTTTTAATTTTTGTATCCTTTATTTTATCTAAAAAATCACCGGCATCGCCTTGAATATTGATACTGCCTTCAAGAACATTTTGATCAGGGTTAACATGAATAATTTCAGTTTTTCCAACTCCTATTTTTGTCCTTTCTGAAAATCTGCATCCAATTGCAATAAGAAGGTCACAATTTCCTCCTGCAAAGTTAGAAGCATCAGTACCTCTAAGGCCAATCATTCCAAGACATAGTGGATGGGTTTCAGGTAAAATTCCCCTTGCAGAATAGGTTGTTGCAACTGGAATGGAATTTCTTTCTGCAAAATCTCTAAGTTCATCCACAGCATGTGCCCATATAACTCCAGCACCTGCAAGAATAAGCAGCCTTTTGGAATTTTCAATTAAGCTTACTGCATCTTCAACTCCATTTAATGAAGATTCAGGTGAATATTCTTCATTTATATCCAGGATCTCTATATTAACCATCTCCTCCAGAACATCTTTAGGAAAATTTAGATGGACTGGACCAGTTTTACCATGTTTAATTAATTGAATTGCATGTTTTAGTTTATTGATTCCATCTTCAGCACTTTCTATGTGAAATGATTCCAAGGTGATTGGTTTAAAGACTCCATTTACATCCACGTCCTGAAACACGTTTTTTCCTTTAAAATCTCTACTTACATCCCCCGTAATTACAATCATGGGAACTGAATCCTTAAAAGCAGCCCCAACACCCATTACTAAATTTAAAGCTCCGGGACCTGCTGTTGCAACACAAACTCCAAAATTAGATGAAACTCTTGCATATCCATCAGCTGCATGGGCTGCTCCCTGTTCATGACGCATTAATACATGTTTAATGCTTGAAGTTCTTAATGCATCGTAAAAAGGAAGGATCTGTTCTCCAGGATGCCCGAAAATATATTTAACATTGTTTTTTTCTAAAATTTTAAGGAGAGCATCTGCACATCTGATTTTATTATCATGTAGAGTCATTATGATATTATATTTTGTTTTTATTTTAATTAAATTTAATCTGTCCGGAAATCAATTAATTTTTATGATTTAAATTAGAGAATATAACACATCAAAAATTCTAAACATGAGGAGATAAAAATGTCAAAGGATCTGGAGACATTACTCAAAGAAGAGCGCCTATTTAAACCTTCAAATAAGTTTTTAGAAGAAAGTAACATTGCTTTGTGGATGAAAAAACATAAAATTAAAAATTATGAAGAACTGCTTGAAAAAGCAAGACTGAATCCAGAATGGTTTTGGGATGAACTTGCTGGAGAGCTTGAATGGTTCCAAAATTATGAAAAAGTCTTAAAATGGGATCCTCCCCATGCAGAATGGTTTTTAGAAGGAAAATTTAATATAGTACACAATGCTTTAGACAGGCACATTGAAAATGGCAATAAAGATAAAATAGCGTATATCTGGGAAGCAGAAGATGGTAAAACAAAAAAAATAACCTATCTTGAACTTTGGAAGGAAGTAAACAGGTTTGCAAATGCCCTGAAGAATTTAGGAGTTAAAAAGGGTGATAGGATAGGTATTTATTTACCGATGATAGTTGAACTTCCAGTGGCAATGCTTGCCTGTGCTAAAATAGGTGCAGTACATTCAGTTGTCTTTTCAGGTTTCTGGGCAAAAGCATTTCAGGATAGAATAAATGATGCTGGAGCAAAAATAGCCATAACTGTAGATGGTTTTACAAGAAGAGGTAAACTCATACCACTTAAAGAAAATGTGGATGATATACTTGAAAACACTCCTACAGTGGAAAATGTAGTTGTAATCAAACATGCAGGTCTTGAAACTGAAATGCAGGATGGTAGGGATCTTTGGTGGCATGAAATCACAGAAAATGTGGACGATGAATGTAAAACCGAGATAATGGACTCAGAAGACCCTTTATTTATACTATACACCTCTGGAACTACAGGAAAACCAAAAGGAGTTTTACATGTTCATGGAGGATATGCTGTTGGAGTATATACCACTTTAAAATTCGTTTTTGACCTTAAAGAGGATGATGTATGGTGGTGTGCTGCAGATATAGGTTGGGTAACTGGACACAGCTATATAGTCTATGCTCCACTTCTTTGCGGGGTAACATCAGTTATGTTTGAAGGTACTCCAGATTATCCAGATCCAGGCAGGTTCTGGAGTATGATTGAAAATTATGGGGTTACAGTTTTTTATACAGCTCCAACAACTATCAGGATGTTTATGAAATACGGCGAAAAATGGCCAGATAAATATGATTTAAGTTCTTTAAGGCTTCTTGGATCAGTAGGAGAACCTATAAATCCAGAAGCATGGATCTGGTACTATAAATATATTGGAGGAGAAAAATGCCCAGTTATGGACACATGGTGGCAAACAGAAACTGGAATGCATCTTATAACTCCATTGCCCGTTTCTACACTTAAACCAGGGTCTGCAGTTATGCCGTTTCCAACAGTTGAAGCAGACATATTCGATGACGAGGGTAATTCATTAAAAGATAAAGGAGGGCATCTTGTAATTAAAACACCCTGGCCATCAATGTTTAGAACACTCTATAAAGATCCTCAAAGGTACATTGATGCTTACTGGAGCAAATTTAAGAATATTTACCTGAGCGGAGATGTGGCAAGAAAAGACAATGAAGGCTATTTCTGGATTCAAGGACGAGAAGATGATGTCTTAAATGTTGCAGGGCACAGAATAAGCACTGCTGAAGTGGAATCAGCGCTTGTAAGTCATGATGCAGTTGCAGAAGCTGCTGCTGTTGGAAAACCTGACCCAATAAAAGGTGAAGAGATTTCAGCATTTGTAATTTTAAAATCAAACTATGAAGCTTCAGTTGAACTAAAAGATACTCTTAAATATCATGTTAGGGTTGAAATAGGACCTGTTGCAACACCAAAATACATAAATTTTGTTGAAGACCTTCCTAAAACAAGAAGCGGAAAGATAATGAGAAGAGTTATAAAAGCAAAAGTTAAAGGGGAAGATGTGGGCGATATAAGCACTCTTGCAAATCCTGAAGCTGTGGACAGATTGAATACAAACTTTAATAGCTGAAAATTCAGCTATTAAATTATTTAAATTTCAATTCTCTGCAGTTATCCCAGGAATTTTCTAAGGTGTGCTGCGCCTAAAATGTATTCGCTCAAATTTTCAGTTTTGTTTTCATTTAAAGAAGATATAATAGAATCTGTCAGTTCTTTATGCTTGTTGTTTATCTGAATATCCCCTAAAATATCATCTATTTTTGTTTTAATGGATTGGGGTAATAATGGTGTATCCGGGTTATAAAACTGGAGAGCATCCCTTAAATCACTTTCAAAGTTCAGGTAAACCTTTTCTACAAATTGCAGATCTGCATCATTAAGTGCATTTAAACCCAGAATTTCTGGGGGTAGCCCCATAGAATAGAGAGCACAGGTGAAAGTTATGGCCCTTGGTAAGGAAACACCTTCCATACTACGGGAATATCCAAACAAACCTATGTGCAACTTTCTTTTCCTTCGGCTTGGTATGTATTTTGCAATTCTATTTATCAGAGGAGCCAGTTCTATTATCTGTTTTTGATATTCTTCACTGTACCTTTCCACTATATCCAGGCATCTTTCTTCATCTATTTCATGGGGGACACCTGTTTTTCGTTCATTTAATTTCTTAATCGCTTCTATAACCTCTTCAGGAGAGTTATCATATTTAAATGCTGATTGAATTGTGAATGTATGTACACTTGGATATTCCTCTGATAACCTTTCAACTGTTTGGGGCCTTAAATTACCTCTAAAAGGAGCTGAACCTACTCCAATAATTGGATACATCTTTATGCCGATTTTTTCTTCTAATTTCTGAAATCTTTGAAGAGCAATCTTATTTAAAAGAAGAGAGCTTATAAATCCATAATTCATGGCAGTGTCTGATCTTGCAAGGAAAACTCTCTGGTAATCCACAGATTTATCTTTTAAGTATTCTTCAGCCATATTATGTGCATTGAGCATATTATCTTTATCCTCAAAAAGAGGTATTACATTAATTTTTTTAGGTTTAAATTCCCCAATCCACTCTGCAATAGTTATATCTCCATTTTTAAAGGGTTTATTTTGTTTACCCACCACAAAATCACTGTAATATCTGTAAATTCTATCAAGACAATCTGAAGAAGCTGTCATTGGTAAAATTACTTCAAATACAGGTACGTAGTCCTCCCCATAAAATAGTTTAGCAGCGTCAAATGAACGAGGAATACTTTCCAGTGTTTCCAGTAAAAATTTTGCTTCTGCTTTTTCAACTGTGGGGTTAGGAACTCTTAAAGTTAAAAAAACATCTTTACCTAAAATTTTATCTTTAAAAAATGATCCATATTTTGTAAGTAATTTTTTAACAACGTAGCTATCAACTTCTTTACCTTCACAATCCCACATCTGCTCATCACAGCCTAAATGGGATAAAACATAGTATGCTTCAGCTATTTCTTCTTCACCACCAAGTTCAGCATCTGCTGAAAAAAATGGAGGGTTTACATTATCTGGATGCTGTGTACTCATACATCTTGGAATTTTCATTTATATTTCTCCTTTTATGTTTTTTAATATTTTATTAAGGGAATTTATATTATTGAACCATTCATTTCCAGTTATTTCATTAGCACATGCACAGTAAACTTGTAAAATTAAATTCCTGTATTCATGAGGAATATGTTCTGGTTGAACTGTACAGATTTCTTTCCATCTGGATCGATCTTTTATTAGCTTCTTCTGTAGCAAGCAAAAACTGTTTTGAAGCTATATGACTTTTTTATTTTCAAAGCAAATCCCTCCCCTCCTATTCATAATGATTAATAATTACAGAACCTGGGGTTCAAAAATTTTTTTAAAATTTCAATAGTTTGAAATTTATCATTTTGAACTGATCTCATTTTACTATACATTCTACAGCTTATATTTTTTCTTTTTAAGAAGTTTAAATTAATTACATTTTCTCTCATTTTATCCTTATTTAGAAACACTTTTAAACTCCTAACAGCTTTTAAACATATCACTAATTGAATAATTAATATCATAAAGACATCCAAACATCAATAAAGTTATAATTATAGTTATATAAAAATGTTTTTATATAACTATATAGCGATATAGCAACATTAAAAGTTAAATAGTATAAGGAAAAATAGAAGTAGTAGAGGTGATTTAAATACCCAATCAGAAGACACTTAATGTACGAATTCCAGTAGAATTAATGGACGAATTTAAAGAAAAGGCGTATAAAAAGTTTAATTATGAAAAAGGATCCCTTAAAATGGCCTGTATTGAAGCTTTAAGGGAGTGGTGTAATAAAAGCTAAAATATGATAGGTAGCTTTCTTGCAATTCAAAGTCTAAACAAAAAGAAGTCCAAACACGGATTTAACTAAAAATAAGCATTCTGACAGGCATAATATCTGGTTTTGGGTAGCCTCTTATAGTTTATTCTTTTTCCTGATAGCCCACAAACACGAAGTGTTTGGGGCCTAAGAAACGAAGTTTCTTAGGGCCGTCGAAAATCTTTGATTTTCGGGGCCACGAAATTATAAATTTCGTACGGCCCACAAACACGAAGTGTTTGGGGCCCAAGAAACGAAGTTTCTTAGGGCTGTCGAACATGAAATGTTCGGGCAATCAAAATCAGAGATTTTGATAGCTCCCATTATATTCTCCAGAGCCAGTGACATCAAATACCACTGCTTGAGCAATCCTTTCTCCCTTTTTTATTTTATAATCAAATTCTCCGTAATTATAAAGCATAAACTGCAGTGTCCCATAAAATCCAGGGTCTCCAAGAGCAGTGTGAACTGAAATGAAAGAGCGGTTAAGAGTTGATCTTGGAAGATAAATCATGGAGTATCCCTTAGGAATTTTAATTTTAGGCTCAACAGTAACTGAATAAGCAGTTTTAGGCTTTAATATGTAAATTGGAGGATCTAATCTCTCTAATTCAGGAAGATTTTTCTTATTATCAATTAGAGAACCTGAATTTTTCTGTATAAATACTTCATTCAACCTTAAATCTATTCCTGAAGGTTGTATAAGCTCTTTAAAATCTGGAAATAATTTTATCAATTCTTTTTCGCCTAAAATACTAAAATACCTCCAAAAATATTTTCAATTATTTCTGGTTTAGAAATGCTATTGAAGACTATGATTTCGGTGAGCCGAAAATCTACGATTTTCAAGTGCTATACATTTCCTTCAACCTCATTTATACCTAAGTTTTACTAATAAACTCCATAATATTTCATATTAAATAATATATTTGATCGATAAACCACTAACTGCATTTTTGATGTATTTTATTTTTAATTTTATAAAATTAAACCATATAAATCTTTTTAAAACCCGGGCTGTAAAAATTCTAACATCCAGTAAGTCCCTGAATAACACAAAATTTAATAAAACGTTAGTACATATTCTCAGAGTGATAACATGAAAGATGAACAGTTAAAAAAGGAATGATGAAAATCCTTTAAATGAACTGGATAAAATTAAAATAAAGGGGTTTGAAGAACTGGAAGACCAGGATTTAAAGGATTTTAATCTGGATAATTTTAGAAAATCCCGATTAAAAGAGGTATTAAAAAAAATAAACAATTGTGTTTATTTTTAATTTTTTAGTTAAAAAAACTAATTTTTTTCGGGAATTTGTTCATCTTTAACAAAATATCATACTCCTATCCATAAATTTATCTATAATCAGTTACATATATTAATGTGATTCCTATGATTGAATTTAAAAAAATTCAGATAATTGAAAAAATTAAACCAGCTACAGTTAGCTTCTTATTAAACTATACTGATGGGGAATTACATGAATTAACAGAGGAATTTAAACTCAAACTTAAAAAATATGCTTCATATAGAAATGATGGGAGTGAATCAGAAGTTTTCACCGAAAAAACAGGTACAACGACTACTATAAACGTTTTAATACATTATCCCCTGGCAAAGTGGCCTGATGAGATTGAAAAGATGAATAATCTGTTTAGAGGCTATGCAATTAGTTTCATGAACTATTATTATACAAATAAGCCCTATTCTCTTTTCGTAAAACCTTAGTTAATTGCACATCTCTTATTTTTTAAACACTGTGATCTGTATTTATAAAACTTATATATAATGTTAAGATACAGAATATGCTTTTTCAGGCGACAGGATTTACTCTTGTCTTTAAAACTGTCTGGATTTAATTAATAAACCTCTTTATTTAAAATAAAAACTATCTTGGGTCACTAAAATATAGTTAGTATATTTTACTGACGGTTAAGTATATAATCATATTTTAACAATAGTTATAATGTCAATGGAATACTAAAAAAGTATTTAAAATGTGGATATGCATTACTTTTTTAGCAGTCCATGTAGGACACCCGTAGCAGCCAAAACCAAATAAACTGCTGAAAGTAATTAAA
Organism: Methanobacterium sp.; assembly: GCA_039666455.1. Classification (NCBI taxonomy): domain Archaea; kingdom Methanobacteriati; phylum Methanobacteriota; class Methanobacteria; order Methanobacteriales; family Methanobacteriaceae; genus Methanobacterium; species Methanobacterium sp. The sequence goes on from JAVSLW010000023.1 coordinate 37,086, forward strand.
AAGAAGGAGATAAAATGAGTGTAAAAGAAGATATAAGAAGTCAAATAGTAGGGGCACTTCAAGGAGCAGATTTTCCCATAAACACACCGGAAGAACTATTTGCAGCGCTTCCTAATGGTGCAGATACCACATGTAAATCAGGTGACGTTGAATTAAAAGCTTCAGATGCTGGTCAAGTACTTAAATCTGATGATTTTCCATTTAAAAGCGCAGAAGAAGTTGCAGATACCATAGTAGAAAAAGCAGGGTTGTAATAACCCTTATTTCCTATTTTTTGAAAATAATTCAGTTCCAACCTATTCTAATTTTACAATAGTCTCATTAAACACTGTATTTTTCTCTCGAATGATAGTTACTTCACTAACTTTCTCTGGAGGCTTTATTTTTTTACTGTTTCGGTTATAGGATGAATTCTAAGTGTTTGAACATTAAATTTTGGGTTGCATTTTGCAGTGATTGTGGTAGAATCACTTGAAAAACAATCAAATGATATACGGCAAAATTTTTAAGTATTAAAATTAAATCAGTAATTAAATTTTTATTAAATTATAGTTGTAGATATTATTTTGTCTAAATAGAGTTTTAAATTTGATTATATGGCAATTTAGCTTATTTAAGTCATATAATCATGGTTACAAAATATGTTAAAAGGTTAAAAGAATGTTAGAATTTAAAGATTTTAAAATGGATAGTAAGAAAAATTCATCAGATATTTCCATTAAATTTAGTTTTATTGACAAGGAATTAGGCAAAGAAAACACCGAATACATCTTTCAAAAGCTAAATGAATATGAAGTATATTTAGAATATGATTGTAAAGGTGATTTCCAGATTACAAAAAATGCCATTATTGAGATGATTATAACATTTCCAGGTTGAAAAGTTCCTAATGATAAAAAAGAATTAGAAAAATTTGTAAATAAATATGTGATGGATTTCAATGAATACTATCACAAAATCAGCAGCCTTGAGGATTTATTTGAAGAAGATCTTTTGAGCACACTTGATCCTGATTGATATATCTTTATGGATTTATTTATGGTAAAAATTGGGCTGTAAAAATCCTAACCCATAATAATAAGTTTACAACCCCTAAAAATGAGAAGGTTTATATAGAATTAAACTGATAATATTATAGTCACAATAAAATTAATTAAATATATTGTGACAAATCCCAGAAGTATTGTAAATGTATGGATTGTAGTATTATAATGAAGGAAATAAGTAGATCCAGCATTTTGCAAAAAATTCTAAAAAACATGTAAAGATACAGGTTGCAAGTATAGAATGCGCTGGTTTGAACTGATTCAACCTTTGCATAAAAATTCTAAAAAACTTGTAAAACTACAGGTCTTTAGTATCATATGTGCTACGATATAAGGCGTCGGCTGGAGTATGAAAATATCAAACTATGAAAGCTGTTTTTTCCGATTGTAGCTATAAAAAATGAGGACTTAAACCCTTGCAAAAAGCAAACGTTTGAGTTTGATGTTGGTCTAGTAGATGTGGTGACATTTGGTTGCTACTGATACCCCCTTTAATTTTTAAAATTAAGTTTACTTCCAAAGCACAATACTCCGCTTTAAACGTGTAAATCCGTTTGATCCTGGCGGAGGCCACTGCTATTGGGGTCCGATTAAGCCATGCAAGTCGAACGATCTTCGGATCGTGGCAAACGGCTCAGTAACACGTGGATAACCTACCCTTAGG